>DATBWD010000052.1:0-2000 GCA_036515015.1 Tepidiformaceae bacterium | reverse complement strand
TTCGGCTGGTCCAGGAATGTCCATGCCGAAGACGTCGACCGCGCCCTCGGCGTCTACCACCGCTCAATCGAAGCCCGCGAACCATTCGAAATGGAATACCGCCTACGCCGGGCCGACGGCGAATACCGCTGGATCGTCGATCGCGGCGTACCTCATACAGGCCCTGATGGGGAGTTCCTTGGCTTCATCGGCTCCTGCCACGACATCACCGATATCAAGCTCGCGCACCAGGCAGTCGAACTCGCCGAAGATCGGCTGAATCGCATCGTCAGATCGGCGATGGACGCCATCATCACCATCGACGAAGCGCACCGCATCACCCTCTTCAACGCCGGCGCCGAGCGCATATTCGGGTGCGCGGCCGCAGACGCCATCGGCCGCCCCATTGGCGACTTCCTGCCCGAAAGCCTCCGCGCCGGCCACGACGAGCACATCCGCCAGTTCGCGGCTTCCGGCGTCTCCGAACGCCAGATGTCGCCGCGCGAAATCCATGGCCTCCGCGCCGACGGCGAGGTCTTCCCGGCCGAAGCCCGCATCTCGCAGGCCTCTATCGGGGACGAGAAACTCTTCACAGTCATCCTCCGCGACATAACCGAACGCAAGCGCGCCGAAGAGGACCTCCGCTTCCTCTCCGAGGCCAGCCTCCCGCTCTCTGAATCCCTCGACTACCACGAGACGCTCCAGACCATCGCCCGCATCTCGCTCGAGTCGTTCGCCGACTGGTGCGCCGTCCACCTGAAAGAGGACGACGGTACCATCAGCCGCGTCACCGTCGTCCACAAGGACCCCGAGAAGGAGCAGTTCGCTGCGGCCCTCCAGCGCAAGGGAGCCGACCTTCGTCCCGTCTACGATGTCCTGCGAACGGCCTCACCGGTGTTCCTGCCCGTGATCACCGAAAGTGGCCTCGACCAGTGGCCGGTCACCGAAGAGCGCCGCAAGCTTATCCGTGACCTCGGCCTTCGTTCCGCCATCATCTTGCCGCTCCTCGGCCGGTCCGGCGCCATCGGCACCATCAGCTTCATCACCGCCGAGTCCGGCCGCCAGTACGACGAACGTGACCTCGCCGTCGCCCTCGAATTCGGGCGGCGCGCCGGCCTCGCCATCGAAAATGCCCGGCTGTTCGAACAACTCCGCGAGGCCAACGCCGTCAAAGACGAGTTCCTCGGCCTGCTCTCGCACGAACTGCGCACCCCGCTCACCACCATCACCGGTCTCTCCGACCTCCTTGCTCGCGAAGTCGACCGCATGAGCGCCGACGATCGCCGCGAAGCCGTCGAACAACTCCAAATCGACGCCCACCGTCTCCAGGCGCTCATCGAAAACCTGCTCATCCTCGCCCCCCTCGACCGTGAGAAGTTCGAAAAGGAACCCGTCGCCCTCCACTATCTCGTCCCGTCGGTGGTCCAGATGTTCCAGTCGCGGAATCCCGCCCGCGCCATCGACTACCGGGCCGACCCGGACTTACCCCCCGTCGTCGGCCAGCCCGGTTGGCTCACGCAGGTCGTCGAAAACCTCCTCAGCAACGCCCACAAATACAGCCCCGACGACCAGCCGATCGGCGTCGAAGTAACCCTGGCCGCCGACGGAGCGTCCGTCGCCGTACGCGTCCTCGACCGCGGCGATGGCATCCCCGAAGACCAGGTCCAGGACGTTTTCCAGCCGTTCTTCCGCGCCCCCCGCGCCACCCGCACGGCCCCCGGGGTCGGGCTGGGCCTCGCCGTCTGCAAGCGCCTGGTCGAACTGCAAGGGGGCACCATCACGCTCTACCCGCGCGACGGCGGCGGCACCGTCTTCCAGTTCACCATGCCCGTCGCCCGGGAGTAGCCCTGCCCGATCTCGTCACCCCTGCCGGGTTACCTCGGCCCTACAGTGGCTTCCGCGCGAAAACCGTCACGCCACGCGTGTCGAAATCCTTCGCGTCAGACTCGTGCTTGCTCCCCGAAAAGACGTCCACTTCGTTCGACATCACGATGTCCGTGAAGCCCCGCATTTCGAGGATT
>DATBWD010000051.1:0-4923 GCA_036515015.1 Tepidiformaceae bacterium | reverse complement strand
GCTGCTGTACCAGACGCTTGCGTGTCGGGTCTGGGCGCGGTCGGCGTTCTATCAGGCCAGTGGGGCGTACGGGTTTCGCGATCAGCTTCAAGACGTGATGGCACTCGCGGTGTCCGAGCCCGAGCTGGCGCGGCAGCATGTGCTCCGGGCCGCGGCGCGGCAATTCGTCGAAGGCGACGTCCAGCACTGGTGGCACCCGCCCGGGGGTCGCGGCGTCCGAACCCGGATCTCCGATGACCTGCTCTGGCTCCCGTACGTCGTCGCCCAGTATGTCGAGGTCACCGGCGACGGCGCTGTCCTCGACGAGATCGTTCCCTTCCTGGATGGGCCGAAACTCGTGGTCGGACAGCGCGAGTCGTACTTCGAACCACGCGTCTCTGAAGAGCGGGGCACCCTCTTCGAGCACTGTGCGCGCGCGCTCGACCACAGCCTGACGGCCGGAACTCACGGCCTGCCTCTGATGGGCACGGGGGATTGGAACGATGGGATGAACGAGGTGGGTGCCGAAGGGAAGGGGGAGAGCGTCTGGCTGGGGTGGTTCCTGCACGCGGTTCTGTCCGAATGGGCGAAGCTGGCCGACGCGCGCGGGGAGGGCGAGCGCGCTGAGAGGTGGCGGAGCTACGTGAGCGCGCTGAAGGAGTCGCTCGAACGCGAGGCCTGGGACGGCGACTGGTATCGGCGTGCCTTCTTCGATGACGGGACGCCGCTCGGGTCCGCCGTCAACGACGCATGCCGCATGGATTCGATCGCGCAATCCTGGAGCGTGATCTCGGCGGCGGCTGACCCGGCACGCGGAGCGCGCGCCATGGCAGCTGTCGACGAATACCTCGTGCGTCGCGCAGACGGCCTCGTGTTGCTTTTGACGCCGCCGTTCGACCACACGCCCCTGGAGCCCGGCTACATCAAGGGGTATGTGCCCGGCGTCCGGGAGAACGGCGGGCAATACACGCATGCGGCGATCTGGTCGGCGATCGCCTTCGCGGCGCTCGGCGATGGGGATAAGGCCGTCGAACTCTTCGCGATGTTGAATCCGATCAACCACGCCAGCACGGAAGCGGGCGTTCGACGCTACAAGGTCGAGCCCTACGTCGTCGCGGCGGACGTCTACGCCGAGCCGCCGCACGTCGGCCGCGGGGGCTGGACGTGGTACACGGGATCAGCGGGTTGGATGTATCGGGCGGGGGTGGAGTCGATTCTCGGGTTCCGGCTGCGTGGCGCGCGGCTCGCGATAGACCCGTGTATCCCGCGTGCGTGGCGCGGCTTCGAGATGGTATTCCGCTATCGCTCCGCGCGTTATGACATCGTCGTGGAGAACACACAGGGTGTGTCCCGGGGAGTGTCGTCAGTGGAGGTTGATGGCGTCTCCCTCGACGGCGAGCTCAGCATCATGCTCGCCGATGACCGGAAAAGACATCGCGTCCGAATCGTCCTCGGCTGAGCCGAGGCCAGTCTTCGTCTCGTGTTAGAGTGGCGTGGCCGCCACCCGGCCTTCATGGCTGACGCATCCGGCGTCGTTCACCGGCCCGGGCCGCGCTCCGTTAGGAGCCAACCACGGGAGATGTTGACGCACCTCCGGTAAGTGTCGTCATTTGACTTCAGCGTCCACGCCGGCGCCGCCTTCTTGCGGCGGTTCGCCCTGGGGACCTCGGTGTGCCCTGCTTCGATCTTTTCATGAAGACGCCGCGGCACTCGTCGCTGCAGAATCGCTGCGCTTCGTCCTTGAGTTCTCTTCCACAAGCTTCGCACCTTGCCATCGCTAACCTCCTAAGCCATCAACTTAACTATTGGTAACTGTGTAAGTAATGTCAATAGCCGCATCTACGGGGTACCCGTTGATCCCCGAGATCCAACTGCATCGCGGTCTTTAGACCCGGAGTTTTTCCTCGGTCCTCGGCCCCGGGACGCCTATAATCGTGCCATGACACCCTCCTGGCCGGGCCTTCGAGTGGTGGCGGTGATCCTAGTCGCGGTGCTTGTCCTCACGCTGGCCGCCCCCGCGCGGGCCGAGGCGGACGTGCTCACCACCATCGCCATCGTCTCCCTCGTCATCGCGGGCGTCATCGTCATCGCCTACCTCATCGTGGCGAACCTCCACGGCAGGTGGGCCGACGCGGGCCCGGTGCTCCTGGCCTGCGTGGACTCCGACGCCGCTCCGCGCACCTGCTGGCCCGTCTCCGAGCCGCCCGCGGCGGCCGTGCACGCTCCCGCTCCCGTTGTGCAGGGCCCGTAGCCCCGGGCTAGAGCTCGCGCGGGAGCCCGATCCCGTCGTAGCGGGCGGCCATCGAACGGGGCCCTACAGGCTATCTAACCGTCTCGCGGATCTCGTCCAGGACCGGCAGGATGTATTTCCGGAACAGCGCCGGGTTCTCCGCCATGGGGAAATGCCCGATGCCCTCCATCACCGTGGCCTTCGACCCCTTGATGCGCGACGCGGTCGCCTCGGTGCGCTCGGGGGTGCAGGAGGAATCGTACTCGCCCGACAGCAGGTAGACGGGGCAGCGGGCGGTGTCGATCTTCGGCGAGCGGTCATCGAAGTGCCCGTCGTACCAGTAGAAGTACAGGTCACCCTTGAAGATGCCGGGCCCGCTCTGCATGTACATCCACAGCGTCTCCCACCGGTGTTCATCCGGGCTCTGCGGCGCGACTTGGCCTGAGACGAAGGCAGCGCACACCTCACCGCCATTGACGTCCGGGCGGTGCAGCCAGTCGAGCTCGTAATAGGGCTCGACCCGATCGGCCCCCTCGAGCGCGATCACCGCGCGGAAATCGATGGCATGCTTCAACGCGAGGTGCAGCACGACACGTCCGCCCATCGAGCAGCCCATGACGACCGGCCGCTCGAGCGCCATCGCGCGACAGAAGGCCATGATCGTCTGCACGTAGAGGTCGGTCGTCAGCCGGTACTCGCGGTCGCGCCAGCCGACCGGCGGGTTCGACTTGCCGTGCCACGGCAGGTCGAAGGCGATGACCCGGTAGTGGTTGGTGATCGCGGGGTCGCACATGAGGTGGCGGTACTGCCGCGTGTCGGCGCCGGCGGTGTGCAGGCAGACAAGCGGGATTCCGCGGCCCGCCTCCTCGACGTGGATGCGGTAGTCGTCGCCGGCCACGTTCATCTTGAAGTAGCGCCCGACGATCGGCTCGAACTCCGGCATGGCTTCAGCCCTCCCGCGGTGGCCGCGGCGCGGCCAGGACGTCCTTGAAGTATTGCAAGTTTTGCATCAGCGGCAGCAGGTCGCCGTCGATCTTCGCGATCCCCGCCGCGAGCATCGCCCAGAGGTCGTGGTGGTTCCGCTTTGGGACGGGCTTCCAGAACTCGTCCCACACCGCCTTCGCGGCGCGGATCGTGAAGCGGCCTGTCGCCGTGGCGAGTCGCCGCGGCTCGACCGATGAGACACGGCCCTTCTCGATCGTGACGACGTAGTCTTCCTCCCCGATGCCGAGCAGGAACGGCAGGCTGACATACTGCCCGCGGCGGACCAGCCCCGCGTTCGCGTTCACCCGGTCCCGAATCCGGTCGATCATCTGGCGCCCTCCAGGTAGCCGCCGGCCTCAGCCCGGGCCAGCACCGCCCGGATGGTCTGGACCAGGTGGCGGGCCGACTGCACGCTCAGCTCCACCGCGACCCGGGCCCCGGGGCCCTCGGCCTCATTCACGAAGTCGATGTTCAGCGCATGCTCTAGCGGCACGTGGTAGGGGTGGTCATAGGACACGTTGATCTGGCGCACCGTGAACCAGCCCTGGGTTCCCTTGCCGCTGCCATCTATCGCCGCTTGCTGGACGATCATCGTGCACATGGTCGCGCTCCTTACTTGGCAGACGTACGCAGATGCTTTTCGAGGAAGGCAAACACCTTCTTCCAGCCGTCCACCGCCTGCTCCTGGCGATAGGCCGGCCGGTCGTAGTAGAAGAAGCCATGGCCCGCCTGGGAATACATGTGGAACTCGTAGGTCTTGCCGTGCTTCTTGAGTTCCTGCTCGTGCTGGGCCACCTGCTCCGGGGATGGGCTCTTGTCCTCCGCGCCAAAGAGGCCCAGGAGCGGGCACGGGAGGTCCTTGGTGTAGTCGATCGGGGCAACGGGTTGCTTGGCGGTGAGCTCTTCCTTCGACATCACCACACGCCCACCCCAGCAGTCCACGGCCGCGTCAAAGCCCTTCACACGACACGCGACGAGAAACGCGTGTCGGCCCCCCGAACAGGTGCCGAAGACACCCACCTTGCCGTTGACGTACGGAAGCGAGCGCAGGTACCGCATGGCCCCTTCAACATCGCCGACCGCCTGGTCGTCCGGAACGCCGCCAGCCGCCCGCACTTTGGCCCCCACATCTTCTGGCGTCCCATGGCCGTCCCGGAAATAAAGGTTGGGAGAAATCGCCGCGTACCCATGGTGGGCGAACTTGCGGGTGGCCTCCCGGTACCATTCATCCCAGCCGGGTGCGTGGTGGATCGCGACCATGCCGGGGAAGGGTCCGGGCCCCAGAGGCCGGGCATAGTAGGCATTGATGACATCCCCCTTGGCCCCACGCATGGTGATGGTTTCCGCCAGCATGCCTTCATACATGTTTGTGTGGTACATAGAGACCCCCTCGTTTCACACGGACGCTGATCGGTCTTGAGGATGTGGTTCCAGGCGAGCAGGTCGCGCGGCGGCCGCGGCCGGGTATGCCCCCACTGTCACGGCCACGGCACGGCGCCGCCCCAGCGGTCAAGGAACGTCGTCTCCGCGGTCGGCCGTCGCACGTTCGGGCCGAACGTCCCTTGGGGGTACCCGAGCGGGATGCAGAAGTGGAAGGCGACGTCCTTCGGGATCCCGAACATGGTGCGGAATCGGTCCATGACGCTCGGGTGGAGCGTGGTCGGCACCGACCCGATGCCGAGGGCCCGGGCGGCGAGCATCAGGTTCTGGGCCGCCGGGATGACGGAGTT
>DATBWD010000050.1:0-2133 GCA_036515015.1 Tepidiformaceae bacterium | reverse complement strand
ATTCGGAGTCAGCGACGAGGACATCCGGGCGATGGCGAGCGAGACGGCCGGGAGTGGCAGCAGCCTGGACACCACGGCCCGAGCGGTCCTCTCCGCCGCCCGCCAGATGACCGAGGGCCGCGCCGTCGACGATGAGACGTTCGAGGCGCTGCAGGCGAGTCTCGATAACGAGTGCCTGACGGACCTCGTGCTCACGATCGCGTTCTACTGCGGAGTGGTGAGGCTGCTGGACACGCTGGGCATCGACGTCGAGGACGAGTATCTGGCGTACCTGGAGGAGTTTCCGCTGCCGGGCGAGTAAGCTGCACGCCATTCAGCGTTCGCCCTCTATAATCCCGGCGAGGCCCCGGCGCACAAACCGAGTGGGGGTGGAGATGACTGCCAAGGCTGCGATCGTCCGGAACCTGGCGTTCTGGCACTGGTATCCCGAGATCCTGGTGGAGGGCCTCACGGCGGAGCAGCTTCGCTGGCAGCCCGAGGGGCAGGACACGTCGATCAACTTCGCCATCTGGCACAGCTACCGGGCGGCGGACGAGATCTGTCACGGGCTGGTCATGCAGCGGCCCAGCGTCTACGCGACGGAGAACTGGGAGCAGCGGCTGCCCGTCGGCGTCAAGGGAGCGACCCCATTTGGCAACGGCCTTGCCCGGGACCAGATAGCGCAGCTGGACTTCGACCCGGCCAAACTGACGGCGTACGCGGCGGCGGTCGGCCGAAGCCTCACTGACTGGGTATCGAACGTGAGCGACGAGGAGGCCTCCAAGGAGGTCGCGCTGCCGTTCTTCGCGACGGTGTACCCGGGGTATGAGCGCATGTCGAAGCTGGAAGCGGTGGCGTTCTTCGCGATCGCGCACACTGCGGAGCATCTCGGTGAGGTGCAGTTGATCAAAGGCCTCCAGGGCATGCGGGGCGCGCCGCTCTAAGCTGCTCGACCGAAGCGACGGGGGTTGCCAGACTTCAGGCCGTGGAGATCTTTCGGGTTGAAGGACCGTGGGCCGGCCAGCTTGCTGTCTGCTCGCGACCGCGCTCGGGCGTGTGGCTCGACGACGACATCCGTTCGCTGAAACAGAACGGCTTCGACACGCTTATCTCCGCCATCACGGGCGAAGAACTGGTGCGGCTGTTCCTCGAACAGGTGCCCGAAGCCTGCGGGCGCTGGGGCGTCGAGTGGGTGCACTTCCCGGTCGGCAACCTGCAGGTGCCGGTTATCGACATCGCGCGGCCCGCGATCGAGCAGTGGACGCGGCTGGTGGAAGCCGGGCAGGGGGTTGCTATCCACTGCTGGGGCAGCATTGGCCGGTCTCCGACGCTGGCCGCCTCCATGCTGGTGCTCGGTGGGCTGGAGGCAGAGACGGCGTGGGAGCGCGTCCAGAAGGCGCGCGGACAGCCAGTCCCGGACACGCGGGAGCAGCGGCGCTGGGTGGAGGCATTTGCGTCGTTCCAGAGCGGGCAGGCCGCGGGGTAGCTTCAGGCCGGCACGGGTTCGTTGGCGGCGCCGGAGGGGCCGGCCGGGAGCGGCGCGGGGAAGTCGAGTCCGAGTTGCCCGGCGAGCGTGCGCAATTGGTCGATCGTTTCGCCATCGAGCGGCACTCCATGGACGGAACGATCGGCGCGGGCCGCAGCCTCCGGGTCGCCGGGGATAAGCACCGCGGGGACACCCGGAAGTGGCTTCGTCGAGCGAATGTGTTCGACCATGCGCCGCATGTCGGCCTTGAACTGAGCGACGTCGCAGAAGGCATCGATACGCCATGCGGCGAACCACTGGCCCTGAGCGAGGGTCGCGCGTTCGGCGAACAGGGCCGAGCCCATACCGGGGAGGACGCCGGAGAGAATGTCGACCATGAGGCCGAGGCCGTAGCCTTTGTGGGAACTGGTCAGCAGGCTGGAACCCAGGGGCAGAAGCGCGCCTCCCTTGCGGAGGATGCCGGGTTCGTCGGTCGCGATGCCTTCGGCGTCGACGGCCCATCCGTGTGGGATGGGCCTGCCCTGGCGCATCGCGATTTCGAGTTTTCCGCCCGCGACCGCCGTGGTGGCGATGTCGAGGAGAAAGGGGTGGTGGCCTTCGACCGGCGCGGACATCGCTATCGGGTTGGTGCCGTAGACGCGTTCGACGCCGCCGGCGGCGTGGGCGAT
>DATBWD010000049.1:0-11185 GCA_036515015.1 Tepidiformaceae bacterium | reverse complement strand
GTGCCGGCGCGCGGGAGTGGAGTACACGATCATCCCGGGGATAACGTCGGCGATCGCGGCGCCTGCGTACGCGGGGATCCCGGTGACGCACAGGGGGCTGGCGAGCGGCTTCATGGTCATCACGGGCAATGAGCCCGGCGAAGGGACAGCGACCGTGCCTGACTGGGAGGCCGCGGCGCGAGTGGACACGCTCGTGATCCTCATGGGCGTTGCCACGCTCGGAGAGAATATGCGCAGGTTGATGGAGGCGGGGAAGGACCCGGCAACGCCCGTGGCCTGCATCCGCTGGGGGACGCGCCCGGACCAGGTGGTCCTGCACGGGACGGTGGGTGACATCGCGAAGCGCGCGGAAGAGACGGCGTTGAAGTCACCGGTGGTGACGGTCGTGGGGGAGGTGGCGGCGCTGGGGCCGGAACTGGAGTGGATGCGGCCGGGCCCGCTCGGCGGGAAGCGCGTGGTGGTCACGCGGGCGAGGGCGCAAGCGAGCGACCTTGCGGCGCGGCTCGAGGCGCTGGGCGCATACGTCGTGGAGGCGCCGGTGATCGCGGTAACGCCCCGCTCGCACGACATTGAGTTCCAGCGTGCGATCGCGGGCGACTACGACTGGCTCGTTGTGACGAGCGCGAACGGCGCCGCGGCGGTATTCGGCGCGCTGCAGGCGGCCGGCCTTGACTCGCGCCAACTTGCGGGCAGGCGGATTGCGGCCGTTGGCGAGGCGACAGCACGCGTACTCGACGAGTGTGGCCTGAGAGCTGACTTCGTGCCCTCGGTTTCGACTTCGGAAGTGCTTGGCCTGGAGTTGCCGGTGACGGCGGCGCAGCGCGTGTTGCTCTCGGTATCGGCGCTGACGGACGACCGGCTCCGGACGGCGCTGGAAGGACGAGGGGCCGTCGTGACCCAGGTCGCCGCCTACGACAACGTCGTGGAGGGTTTGGACGATGAGCGGAAGCGGGAGGTGGCAGAAGCCGACGCCATCACGTTCACCAGCGCTTCGACCGCGCGGAACCTGAAAGAGGCGCTCGGCGGCACGGGAGTGCCTCCGACGGCAAAGCTCGTGAGCATCGGCCCGCAGACTTCGACCGCGGTGCGGGAGGCCTTTGGGCGTCTCGACCGCGAGGCGGCGAAACCGAGCATCGATGACCTCCTCCAGGCGGTGGTGGAGGTGCTGCTGTGAGCCTGATGGTCGAATTGCGACCGGAGGCGGGGCCGGCGCTGGTCGTCGGCGGCGGAGCGGTGGCGGAGCGGAAGGTGCGGGGCCTGCTGGAGGCGCGGTTCCGGGTGACGGTCGTCGCGCCGGAGATTGGTGAAGCGATACGGGCGGCAGGCGTTGAATGCCGGGTACGGTCGTTCGAAGCCCGCGATATCGCGGGGCATGCGATTGTGTTCGCCTGCACAGATTCGCGCGAAGTGAACCATGCGGTGGGCGAGGCGGCGAGGGCCGCGGGTGTGCTCGTGGTCGTGGCCGATAGCCAGGAGGAGAGCACGTTCTTCACGCCGGCGGTCCACCGGGACGGGGACCTGGTGGTGGCGGTGTCGACGGGCGGGGCCTCGCCGGCGCTCGCGCGGGATATCCGAGACCGGATTGCGGCTGCACTCGGGGACGGATGGGACGAACGGGTCCGGGTGGCGCGTTCGGAACGGCAGGAACGGCTGGCGAGGGCGGGCGGCGACGGCGATGAGTAAGGGAATATTGCTGGTGGCACACGGGTCGCACCTGCATGCGAATTCGAGCCTGCCGGTCTATGAGCACGCGCGGCGGTTGCGGGAGCGGGGCCTGTACGACGAGGTGCGGACTGGCTTCTGGAAGGAAGAGCCGTCGCTTTCGCGGGCGCTGGAAGGTTGCGACGCGGACGACGTGACAGTGGTGCCGGTGTTCATTTCGAGCGGGTACTTCACGGAGAAGGTGATCCCGCGGGAGATGGGACTGAACGGCAGAGTCACACAGATCGACGGGAAGACCGTGCGGTATGCCAACCCGATTGGGGCGCACCCGGCGCTGGCGCGGGTGATCCTGCAACGAGCCGAGGAGGCGGGTGCGACCGGGGAGGAGGCGCTGGCCGTGCTCGGGCACGGGACGCCGCGCAACCCGCAGTCGGAGCGCAACGTGTTCCAGCAGGCCGAGTACGTGGCGGCTACGGGCCGGTTCCCGGAAGTGACGACGGTGTTTATCGACCAGGAGCCGAACATGCGGGACGTGTTCAGCCTGGTGAAAGAAGAGACGGTGGTGATGGTACCGCTCTTCGTGGCGGACGGCTGGCATGTCGGGGAGACCATCCCGGAAGACATGGCACTGGACGGGGTGGAGACGCGACGCGGGGGCAGGAAGCTGCGCTATGCGGGGGCGGTGGGGACACACCCGAGCATGGTCGACGTGATCGAGGAACTGGTGGAGGAGGCTGCGAAGTGGTGAGCGGTGCGGGGGAGGCCTGCCTCCAACTCGGGGAGTTGACCGTGGAGTTCGCTGGGGACGAAGCGATCATCCACGGCCCGTCGACGGGCGGGGAGGAGCGGGAGGTCGAATGCGAGCCGACGGCTCTGGTCGCCTGGACGCGGTTCGACGACCTCGGCCGGTATCGCCCGCTGCGGGGCGCACGGACCATGCGTCACGACTGGCGAACGCGGTGCCCGAAGGAACGACTCGAGGAAACGCTGGACGCGGTCTATCCGCTGGCGCTCCACCACATCACGGACTGGAAGAACGGGAAGCTGAGGCTCGTGGGCCTCGACGAGGTGCTCTCGCGCCAGTCCGGGAGATATGAACTTTCGTCGAAGCTGGCGCAGGAGGCGCGCGACGCGGCTGCGGAGGTGCTCTGCGCACGGTGCGTGAAGGTGCCCGTATGGCGCGGGGAGAGGCCGGAGCGGGACGACATCCCCTGCCCGGAACCGTGCAGCGTGCTGGTTTCGCTCTGCCGGGAGGCGGCGATCTGGGAGGAAGGGCTCCCCGAACCCGTAGAGCCAGAAGCGTCGGTGCAATTCGCCGACTTCGAGACAGCAGGAAACGAAATCCGGGAGGCCTACCTGCGGGCCCGGCTGGCTGCCACCAGCGACAAAGGAGGTGCGTAATGGAGTATCGACAGATCAACGGCACAGACCTGACCGTTTCGACGATCGGGTTCGGCGTGTGGACCGTGGGGACGACGTGGTGGGGGGTGAAGGACCGCGAGGTGGGCATCAACCTGCTGCGGCGGGCGTTCGACCTGGGGGTCACGTTCTTCGACACCGCGGACACGTACAGCAGCGGCAACGCCGAGACGATCCTGCGCGAGGCGCTGGGCGACAAGCGGGACCAGATCGTGATCGGGACCAAGTTCGGCTACGACATTTACAACAACCCGGAGCGGCCGGGACAGCAGGAGCGTCCGCACGACTGGTCGCCGAAGTACATGCGGCGGGCGCTGGAGGAGTCGCTGAAGCGGCTCGGGACGGACCACATCGACCTGTACCAGTTGCACAATCCGCGGATCGACGCGATTGCGGAGATGGACGACCTGTGGGCGGAACTGGAGAAGGCGAAGCAGGAGGGGCTCATCCGGGCGGTGGGCACGGCGCTGGGGCCGGCCTTCGACCTGCGGCAGGCGGACGAAGGGGTGGCATCGGTGGTGAAGCGAAAGGCGCCGCCGCAGATCATCTACAACCTGTTCGAGCAGGGGATCGGGGAGAAGATCTTCCCGGCGGCGCGCGAGCACGGCGTTTCAGTGCTGGCGCGGGTGCCGCATGCCTCGGGGCTGCTGGACGGGACGGTCGCCAGCGACACAAAGTTCGAACCGGGCGACCACCGCAACTGGCGCGTGACGACGAACCAGCGGCGGAAGGAATGGCTGGAAGACGGGCTGGTGAAACTGGAGCGATTAACGTTCCTGACCGAGGGGCGGACGATCGGGCAGGCGGCGCTACAGTTCATCCTGCATGAGCCGTCGATGGCCTCGGTGCTGCCGAACATCTACGACGAGGCGGGGCTGGAAGACTTCGCGACGTATGATCGGGGCAGGCAGATGACGGACGACGAGTACGCACTGGTGCAGTCGTTGTACGCGCGGAACTTCGACCTGCCTGAGCCGGCGTCGACGCCGTCCTGAGGAGGAGAAGATGACCGAGCAGCGCGCTCATGAAGCAGGGGCCGGCGGCCCGCCCGCGCGGCGGGGCCCGATGGTGGACCTCGACCCGAGCGGGCAGGTCACGGGGAAAGAGCCAGACCGGGGTCCACGGCAGTTCCTGAACTACGCGTTCTACAAGGTAGATCCGGCGTTCAGGCGGTTGCCTCCCGAGGAACAGCGCCAGGTCGCCCACAACTTCCGGAAGGTCATTGCCGGATGGGAGGGGCGGGACGACCTGATCCTGCGGACGTACTCGCTGGTCGGCATCCGGGGGGATGTGGACTTCATGCTCTGGCGGATTTCGATCGACCTGAACTGCTTCCAGGACATGCAGGCGGAGATGAACCGGAGTGCATTCGGAGGGTACCTTTCGCAGCCGTACAACTTCCTTTCGCTGCAGAAGCGTTCGCAGTATGTGAACCGGATCGAGGGATCGGGGCAGGGGCTGGAACTGCTCCCGGGCGAGGGGAAGTACCTGTTCGTCTATCCGTTCGTGAAAACGCGGCCGTGGTACGGGCTTTCGCCGCATGCGCGGCAGGGGATGATGGACGAGCACATCAACGCATCGAGCCCGTTCAAGGGCGTGCGCATCAACACGAGCTACAGCTACGGCATCGACGACCAGGAGTTCGTGGTGTCGTTCGATTCGGACTATCCGCAGGAGTTCGTCGACCTTGTCGGCCGGCTGCGATACACGGAGGCGAGCCTCTACACGCTGCGAGACACGCCGATGTTCACCTGCGCGAAGGCTGACATGGATACGATCCTCGGCCAGGTCGCGAACGTTGGATAACGCGGAGGTCCGCGAGGCGGCACAGGGACTGTTCCCGGGCGGCGTCAACAGCCCGGTGCGGTCGTTCCGGTCGGTCGGAGGGAACCCGGTGCCGATCGCGCGAGGGGAAGGGGCGCACGTCTTCGACGTGGAGGGGCGGCGGTACATCGACTACCTCGGCGCCTTCGGGCCACTCATCCTCGGGCATGGGGCGAAGGGAGTGGTCGAGGCGGTGCAGCGGGTCGCGGCGGATGGGACGGCCTTCGGCGCATTGACCCCGGGCGAGGTGGAACTGGGGCGTCGCGTGGCGGAAGCGACGGGGCTCGAACGTTTGCGGTTCGTGAACTCAGGCACCGAAGCGACGATGACGGCTATCCGGCTGGCGCGCGCGGTGACGGGGCGGGACATCGTCGTGAAGTTCGACGGTTGCTATCACGGCCACAGCGATGGGTTGCTGGTGAAGGCGGGGAGCGGGGTCGCGACGCTCGGGCTGAGCGATTCGGCCGGTGTGCCGGGGGCGATCGCGGGACTGACGGCAGTGTTGCCATACAACGACCCGGCGGCGCTGGAGGAGTGGTTCGAGGCGCATGGCCCCGAGACTGCGGCTGTCATCGTGGAGCCGATCGCGGGAAACATGGGGCTGGTGGCGCCGACCGCGGAGTTCGCCGCGGCACTGCAAGAGGTGCCGAAGCGCCACGGCGCGTTACTGATCGCCGACGAAGTGATCACCGGCTTCCGGCTGTGTTACGGGCTTTCGGGCGTGTTGCCGGGGGCGGACCTCGTGTGCCTCGGGAAGATCATCGGCGGGGGGCTGCCGGTGGGGGCGTTCGGCGGGCGCGCGGAACTGATGTCGCAGATAGCGCCGGAGGGGCCGGTGTACCAGGCGGGGACGCTGAGCGGGAACCCGCTGGTAATGGCCGCCGGGACGGCGATGCTCGACACGCTCGCGGACGGGAAGGTGTACACGCGGATCGACGAACTGGCACGGCACCTGGAGAACGGGATGAACGCGGCGATCAAGCGGGGGGAGGTCGAGGCGAGCGTGGTGCGGGTGGGGTCGATGCTGACGGTGTTTTTCCGCAGCGAAGCGCCACGCGACTACGCGGAGGCGCGGGAATCGGACACAGCGGCATTCGGGCGCTTCCACGCGGCGATGCGCGAGCGGGGCATCCTGCTACCGCCGTCGCAGTTCGAGACGTGGTTCGTTTCGGCGGCGCACACGGAAGCAGACATCGACGAGACGGTGAAGGCCGCCCACGAGGCGATGCGCGAAGCGGCGCCGCCGCCCGGTGGCAACGGAGTGGGAACGTTGTGACGATCCTCCGGCTGGGGACGCGCGGGAGTGCGCTGGCGCTGGCGCAAAGCGGGCTGGTGGCCGACCACCTCCGGCGAGAGATCCCGGGACTGGAGATCGAGGTGGTCGAGGTTTCGACCGCGGGCGACCGCGACCAGACGACGCCGCTGGCGGAGGGCGTGGGGTGGTTCACGACGGCGCTGCAAGAAGCGCTCCAGCGCGGCGAGATCGACATCGCGGTCCACAGCTACAAGGACCTGCCGACGCAACGGGCCGAGGGCCTGATCATCGCGGCAGTTCCGTTGCGTGAGGACCCGCGGGATGCGCTCGTGAGCAAGGACGGGAGCGACCTGCGCGGGTTGCGGCGGGGGGCAATTGTGGGGACGAGCAGCCCGCGGCGGGAGGCGCAATTGCGGGAACTCCGGCCAGACCTGGAGATCCGGCCGATCCGGGGGAACGTCGATACCCGGATCGCCAAGGTGCGGTCAGGCGAATACGACGCGGTGGTGCTGGCGCTGGCCGGGCTGAAGCGACTGGGGCGTGAGGGCGAGGTGTCGCACGTGTTCGGGTTCGAGGAGATGCTGCCGGCGCCGGCCCAGGGCGCACTGGCGGTCGAGTGCCGGCTGGCCGACGCGGCCACGCGCGAACTACTGGTGATGATCGATGACACGCCGCTCCGGCAGTCGGTGGCGGCCGAGCGGACGTTCCTTGCGACGCTGGGGGCGGGGTGCAGTTTCCCGGCTGCGGCACACGCCGAGCACTTCGGTTCGACGCTGAAACTGAACGGGCTGGTGGCACCCGACGGGCGGATTGTGCGGTCGAAGATGGCGGGGCCGGCGGAAACGGCCGGGGGCCTCGGACGAGAACTCGCGGAGGAGTTGATGGCCCTCGCGGGGATGAGCGGGCCGGCAGGGTCCCGGAGTTAGCGAGCCCAGACGCCGACCGGCTGCCACTCCATGGGGAGGTCGACGAGGATGACCTCCATGACTGTCTCGGCGCGGATGGCGATGTCTTCGTCGCGCACTTTGGCGGCGTCGCCGGTGCGGACCTCGGTGCCGTTGAAGGCGCCGCGGCCGTCGATCAGGTAGACGTAGGCGCCGCGGCCTTCGGGCAGGCGGTGGGTCGCCTCCGTGCCGGGGTTGAGGCGGCCGATGTAGACCGAGGCGTCCTGGTGGACCTTCACGACGTCGCCGCCTTCGGGGCCGACGACGCGGAGGAGCGTGCCGGTACGGTCTTCGGTGGTGAACACGCGCTGCTCGTTCGAAGGCGGCAGGCCGGGCGTGTCGGGGAGGATCCAGAACTGGAGGAAGCGCATCGGCTCGGTGTCGGAGCCGTTCTGTTCGGAGTGCTGCATGCCTGAGCCGAGCGTCGCGCGCTGGATGGAACCGGGCGGGAGCACGCCTCCGTTGCCGAGGCTATCGGCGTGGCGGAAGGTGCCTTCGACGACGTAGGTGATGCCTTCGATGTCGCGGTGGGGGTGCATGGGCCAGATGGCGCCGGGGATGAGGCGGTCGTCGTTGAAGACGCGGAGCGGGCCGAATCCCATCTGTTCGGGGTCGCGGTATTGGTCGAAGGAGAAGTGCCAGCGGGCTGAGAACCAGCCGCCCTCGGTGGCGTGGATGTCTTCGTTCCTGCGGATGGTGAGCATGGCTGAATCGCCTCTCGATTTACTTACTTAATGTAAGTGAATGGGATCGGATGGCAGTCTGTCAACCGGGAAGCTTAGTCGAGGCAGGAGTTGAGGCCTTCGGCGAGGCCGCGGTTGAACCATGCGACCCGCTCGGCGGGCGCGGAGGCGGCCGCGTAGGGGCTCCATGCGACGGCGCCGAAGACGAGGCCGGCCGCGGCGGTGGGGCCCACCTGGTCGTAGACGTTGTCGGCAGCTGGGCGGCGGACGTAGGCGCCGGCGAAGCAATCGGCCTGGAGTTCGAGTTCCACACTCGAGAGGCCGGCATCCGCCATCGACAGCTGGTGCTGGATGAGCCGTGCCCACTCATGGGCGAGGATGAGGACCGGGCCGTAGGGCCCGACGGCCTCGAACTGGTCGCGCATCAGGCGGGAGTCGAAGTAGATGGCGGCATCGCCGGGGCAGTAAAACGCCAGGTTCGAGGCCAGGCCGCAGGCAGTGCCAGTGAGGTCGTCGTAACCGACGAGGCGCGCCGGCGGGGAGTAGGGCAGGCCATGGTTGCGCAGTTCGTACTGCCAGAAGGCATCGATGTCGCCGGTGGCGAAGTCGACGAGGGCATCGACGGAACCGGGGCAGCCGTCGCCGCGGCTATCCCAGGGCCGACCGGAGACTGCTTCGGCCGGGCAGTCGGGCACCATTTCGACAAGGCTGAGGTCGACGTTCGGGGGCACCGGCGCGTCATCGCGGACAAGATCCCTGTCAGAGCAGGCGGCAAGGGCGAGCGCGAACAGCGGCGCGGCAAGCCAGCCAGCCCTCGTTCGAGTCCCCGTGCACAACCACCCAAGCCGCACAAACCACCCCGGTCAGCCGGGGTTCCCTCACCACGGCCAACCGGATCATATGCGCTGTCACGGAAAGGGCCAGATCAGGCCTGATGCATTTCCTGTTTCATTGTTTGCTTCAGTTCGGTCATCTGGTCGCCGAGTTGTTGGAGCTGGGCCTGATCCAGTTGCTGGGCTTTCGGCAGCATCTGGGACTCTTCTTCGTCGATGTGATGGCGGACGTTCTCGGCGAGGACCTTGAACTTGGCGTCGAAATGCGGGTCGTTGGCGTCCATGTTCCGGAGTTCGTCGACCAGGAAGTGGACGACGTGGTGTTCTTCCTCGGCTTCCATGACGGTCTCGCCCATTTCGCCGAGGCTCCGGGACACGGCGGGGTAGAAGATCTGCTCTTCGATGGCGGCGTGGATGTCGAGTTCTTCGATGGCTTCGTGGGCGATGCGCCACTTGCCGGTGGTATCGGTGGTGCTTTCAAACTCGCTGAAGAGTTGCTTCACCTTCTGGTGGTCCTGGCGAAGCATCATGAAGGGGTCTGCCATTGGTGTTCCTCCTGTCGTATGGGAGGAAGCTTCGGCGAGGCGCAGTCTGAAACGGGACAGTTGTGGGCGTTGGCGGCTATCGATGGCGTTGCAGCCTCAGCGGGCGTCGGCGAGGACTTTACGAGCCGCCCAGTACCCGCACATGCCGTGGACGCCGGCGCCGGGGGGCGTCGAAGAGGAGCAGAGGTAGACGCCGTCGGCAGGTGTGGAATAGGGCGACAGGCGGATGGCGGGCCGAAAGAACAACTGGAGGCCCTCGTGCGAGCCGCCGGCGATGTCACCGCCAATGTAGTTCTCGTTGTGCTGCTCCAAGGCCGCGGGGCCCATGACGTGGCGCTGGACGAGGACATCGCGGAAGCCGGGGGCGAAGCGTTCCAACTGGGCCTCGATGCGGGCGGTCATGTCTTCTGTCGAGCCATGGGGGACGTGGCAGTAGGCCCAGAGCACTTCGTAGCCGTCGCGCGTCCGCGTTCGGTCGAACAGGCTTTGCTGGGCCACGATGACGTAGGGGCGGTCGGGATGGCGGCCCTGGCCGACGAGACGTTCGGATTCGATGATCTCCTCCATCGTGCCGCCGAGGTGGATCGTCCCGGCCAGCGCCAGTTCGGGCGACTTCCAGGGGACGGGTCCGCTGAGGGCGTAATCCAGCTTGAAGACGCCTGAGCCATAGCGGTACCCCATGAGGGCCTTCCGGTAGCGCCCCGAAAGCCGGTCGCCGGCGAGGCGGAGCAACTGGGCGGGCGTGACATCGAGCAGAGTGGCGCGCGCGGGCGGCAGGTCATCGAGCGAGCGCACGCGTTGGCCGGTGACGACTTCACCACCCAGTGAACGCAGGTAGGCGACGAGAGCATCGGCGATGCACTGCGAACCGCCCCGCGCGACCGGCCATCCGACGGCATGTGCGGATGCCGCGAGCACGAGCCCGAAGGAGGACGTGAGCGGACGGTCGAGGGGAAGGGTGGAATGGGCGGCAAGCCCCGCGAACATCGCCCTGGCGCGAGGCGTTTCGAACCGGCTGGAGGCGAGGCGCTGGGCTGACGGGAGCGAGGCGAGCCCGAACCGCGCCATGAGGAGTGGATGGCGCGGGAGGCGGAGCACCGGCGCGAGGACGCCATAGGAAAGTGCTTCCCAGTCGCGGACGAAGGGGCGCAGGAGGCGGGCGTAGGCCACGGCGTCGCGGTCGAGGCCGCGGGCAGTCTCCGCGAGGGAGCGGTGGAGGAGGACTGGCGGACCATCGTCGAAGGGGTGCGCGAGGGGGACCTCGGGGTGAACCCACTGAAGGCCGTGCTCCTCCAGCGGGAGCGCGCGGAAGAACGGCGACGATGCGCCGAAGGGGTGGATGGCGGAGCAGACATCGTGGACGAGGCCCGGAAGCGTGAGTTGCTCGCTGCGGGAGCCGCCACCTGCCGTTTCGTTGGCTTCGTACACACGGACGCACCAGCCGGCCCGGGCGAGTGTGATGGCAGCGGAAAGCCCGTTGGGCCCCGCGCCGACGACGGCGGCATCGAGGCTCTCAGCCACCGAACCGTCCGCGGAGCGCGCGCACGGGCGTGGCCAACCGGTGCAGGGTGGTGAGGATGAAGGCGTTGTGGCGGATGTTCGTCGCCCGGCGCCACTGGCGGTGCGGGTTGAGCAGGGTAGTCTCGCGGGTCACTTCGAGTTCTTCGCCGAAGTGGCGTCCCAGAGCGCGAAGCGTCGCGACCCAGAAACGCTCCTCGGTCTTGTGGCCGCCGAGCATGAGGGCAAGCTCGTAGATAGGGTCGTTCGCGCGCATCTGGATGCGGATGTGGGCGGCGGTGCGCCCGTCTTCGTCCATGGCACTGAAGGTAACCCACCCGGCGAACATGTGGCCCTGCGCGGTGAGGAACGTGAAGGACTCTTCATCGGTGTAGAGGACGAGGAGGCCGACGGTGAGTTTCGCTCCGGAGACGGGGGCCAGTTCGGCAATCCCCACGGCGCCGGGCGCGATCCCGAAGACGGGAGGATAGAACCGGCTTCCCTTCGGCCAGAAGAGGTGGAG
>DATBWD010000048.1:0-4491 GCA_036515015.1 Tepidiformaceae bacterium | reverse complement strand
TCCGGAGCGACTGCCCGGAGGTCGGCGCAGAGGGCCGCAAGGCCCTCGCCATCCAGTTCGGCATTGGCGTCCCGGCCGAGTCGCTCGAACCAGCGCTGGACGATTTCGCGGACCGCCGGATCGACGCTAGCTCCGGCCGAGCCGCGCGTGACAAGAGGGGAAGCGGGGCGGCCGAGGTCGTCCAGTGTTTCCGAACCATCCTGGATCGCGATGGCGTGGAGCATGTGCCCGGCCGTGACCTCGGTGGCCCCGAGATAGTTGGCGACCGCAGAAGCCGTCGTCAGGATGTCCGCAAAGCGCATGGATCTGTGCGGCGGCTCAGGCTTCGCGGACGGCCTTCTGGAGCCGGCGGGTGGCATCGGCGTAGCTCGTGCCGGGTTCGAAGCGGAGGGGTTCGCCCACGTTGACGCGGACGCGCGCCCGGGGGTGCGGCAGCCACTTGCCTTCGTAGAAGCCGGGGCGGAGGACATCGATGCGCATTGGCAGGACCGGGACGCCGCTTTCCACTGCGAGCAGGCCGGTGCCGCTCTTGAACGGCTGCATTGGCCCGATAACGGTGAGACGCCCTTCGGGGAAGATGAGCACGTTCCAGCCCTCTTCGAGCATTTCGACGACGTGCTCCAGCGATTCGCGCACCCCGCTCCCCTCCTTGGAAAAGGGGAACGCGTTCCCGAGAAGGCTGGCCCCGAACCCGCGGGCGCGGTTGCCGTAGATGTCGCTGGCGGCGGCGGCGATGGCGACCCGCTGGCGGAAGCGGTGCGGCATGCTCTTGAGCAGCATCGCCGCGTCGAGATGCATGTTGTGGTTGCTGACGATGAGGCAGGGTTCTTCGAGCGTCTTGAATCGGTGCCGGCCCCGTACCTCGACCTTATAGGGCAGCCGAAGGACCGGGAAGATGAGGCCGGTGACGATGGCGCGGCGAAGCAACCGCACGGCGCGGCGGCGGGGCCACTTCGGGAACCGGTGTTGACGCGGCGGACGCTCGCTCGTTTCTATCATCGCTCGAAGTTCTGAAACCTTCGTCTGGGGGCCGACCTCGGTATCGTCGACATATACGCCGATCTCCTCTTCGATGGCGGACAGGAGTTCGACCCGCGCGAGCGAGTCGAGGCCAAGATCGACGCCCAGTTGTTGATCTTCACGCACATCATCCGCAATGCGGCCGCATTGCGCGATAAGGCGGCGGAGCGAGTCGGTATCGACGGCGGCCGGGGGCGGCGTGTCCGGGGAGACCTGCTGGTCCTGGACATACGAAAGGACGAGATTCTTGCGGACCTTGAGGGTGTGGGTTCGCGGGAAGTCGTCTCCGGGCCAGACGGTGAAGCCCATGATCTGCTGGCGGTCATCCAGGATCGCGTTCGCGCCCCGGACGGCCTCCGCCGCCACGCCCGGCGTTTCTTCGAGGATGACGGCGTGCACCCGGGTGCCCTCCTCGCGCTCGAGCCCGATGACGACCGCGTCCCGGACGCCGGGCTGGCGGCTGAGCGCTTCTTCGACGTCTTCGGGGTAAACGTTCTGGCCGTCGGGCAGGACGATGAGGTCCTTCTTGCGGCCCTTCAGGTAGAGGTAGCCGTCGGACATGTAGCCGACGTCGCCCGTGCGATACCAGCCATCGTCGAAGGCCGCCTCCGTGGCGGCCGGGTTGTTCCAGTAGCCCTTGAAGACGTTGGGCCCCCGCGCCTGGACCTCTCCGTCCTCGGCGATGCGGATCTGTTGGCCGGGGAGCGTAATGCCGACGCTTCGCGGGCGGCGGGCGTGTCGGGGGCTGGCGCTGATGACCGGCGCGCACTCGGTCGTCCCGTAACCTTCGACGACGGCGACGCCCATGGCCTCCCACTTCTGCTGCAGTTCGTAGGGCAACGCCGCTCCGCCGCTGACAAGGAAGTCGATTTCGCCGCCGAATCGCTGAAGGACGGACCGGAAGAGCAGGCGCCGGCCACGCTCGGGGAGCCGCCGGGCGATGGCGCGCAGGCGTTCGAGCAGGCGGAGGCGGCCACGGGAGGCGGCCTCACGCTCGACGGCATTCATGAAGAGCGCGAGGAGTTGTGGGACCCCAATGATGATCGTGGGCTTCCACGACTGCATGTTCCGGACCAGCGAGACAGGCTGGCGGCTGGCGGGATAGAGCACAGCGCCTCCCACCTGGAGGAGCGCGAAGCACCCCCCGATCTGTTCGAACATGTGGCTGAGCGGCAGGAGCGATAGCATCCGCGTCTGGCGGTTGATGGGGATCACCTGGAGCGCGGCCGTGACGTTCGAGGCGATGTTGTAGTGGGAGAGCATCACTCCCTTCGGGTCGCCGGTCGTGCCCGAAGTGAAGATGATCTCGGCGAGGTCGTCACGGTCGAGCGGGACGGGGGTGATCTTGCCGTTCACGGGCACGTCCAGCGTTTCGAGTTCGAGCGTGGGCACTTCGAGACCGCGGAGGACCGATGCCTGCTGGCTGCCTGCGAACCCGAGCACGGGCTCGGTCTGGGCGACGACGCGCTCGACGAATTCACGGGAACTGCGCACGTCGAGCGGGACGAGGACGCCGCCGACGAGGAAGGTGCCGAACATCGCGGCGAGCCAGTCGGGCTGGTTTGCGGCCCAGATGACGACGCGGTCACCCTTGTTGACCCTGCGCGACTGCATCAGCCGTGCATAGGCGTGGGCGCGCAGTTCGAGGCCGCTATAGGTGTACCTGATCGACCGCACGCCAATGCGCATGAGAGCAGCCGGGTCGCCCTGGTAGTCGCGAGCGGACGTTTCGAGGAGTTCCACAAGTGTGTTCATTAGCTGGCGAGGCTCCTGGCGAATTCCCGCACCCGCTCGTCGGCGCCTCTCAGGATGGGCCGGAAGTGGCTGAAGCAGAGGGTTTCGAAGTCAAGGCGGGATATCTTGTGGACGCTTTCGGTGGCCTCGGTCATGTCCTGGCTGAACAGGCGGCTGGGAAGCATGAGCCGGCCGAACTTGTACTGCATTGCATCGCCGACGATGAGCACGCCCAACTCGGGAAAGTGCAGGGTGATGCTCCCCGGCGTATGCCCCGGGGCGTGGACAACTCGCAATCCGCCGAGAGCGGGAAGTTGGTCCCCGTCGTCGAGAAGGACATCGACGCGAGCGGCGCCGGGGTCGTTGCGGAGGAGGTAGGGCTCGCAGATTCGGGCGAGGACGGGATGGATGAACGGATTGGGTAGCGGCTCGTGGCTTTCGACGTGGGGCGCCTCGGCAAGGTGGACGCAGGTCCGTCCTGGCACGAGACGCTGGATTTCCGGAAGCCCGCCGACGTGGTCCATGTGGGAGTGCGTGATGACGATGTTCTTGATGTCTTCGGGTGAGCGGCCGAGCTCCTCGACGGCTTCGAGGATGCGCTGTCCCGAGCCGGCGGAGCCGGTGTCGATGAGCGTTATGTCGTCGTCGAGGGCGAGGTAGGCTCGCGAACCACGGGTCCGAACCTGGTACAGCCCCGGCACCACCTGCGTCGCAAGGCGGAAGGGCGCGGGCTTCAGTTCTTCCCACCGGTCCTGCCAGTTGGTCCGCCGTAGGTTGGTGTCGGCCATAAGCCCAAGCATATCAGGTAGCCCCGGCGCCCCCGTAGGGCCCGGCGCGAGCTGCATGCGTCAGGCAGCCTGATTAGCGCTGTCGCTGGACGAAGCGGCCGATGCGCTCCAGCGCCCGCTCGATCTGCTCGTAGCCGCTGGCGTAACAGGCCCGGACGTATCCTTCCCCAGCGGCGCCGAACGCGCTCCCGGGCACGACCGCGACGCGCTCTTCGGTGAGAAGCAGTTCGCTGAAGTGCACGGAGTCGAGACCGGTGGCACTGATATCGGGGAAGGCGTAGAACGCGCCCCTCGGCTCGAAGGTGGGGAGCCCGATCGCCCGGAAGCCATCGACGATGAGCCGCCGGCGGCGGTCGTACTCGGCGACCATTTCGGCCACGAACGACTCACCGTGGTCGAGCGCCGCGATGCCGGCGTACTGGGCGGCGGTGGGGGCGGACATCATGACGTACTGGTGGACCTTCATCACGGCTTCGGCCAGCGGGGCGGGAGCGGCGACCCATCCGAGCCGCCAGCCAGTCATCGCGTAGGCCTTGCTGAACCCGCCGAGCAGGACCGTGCGCCCATGCATGCCGGGCAGGGCTGCGAAGCAGGTGTGTTGACCGACGTAGGTCATGCGGTCGTAGAGTTCGTCGCTGATGACGGCGAGGTCATGGCTCGCGGCCACCTCGCCGATGGCGACGAGGTCTTCGCGGCCCATGGTGGCGCCGGTGGGATTGGAGGGATAGCCGAGGAGTATCGCCTTCGTCCGCGGCGAGATGGCCGCTTCCACATCAGCCGCGAGCAGGCGGAAATCGTTAGAGGCATAGGTGGGGACGGGGCGGAAACAGCCGCCGGCCATCATGGTCGCCGGGAGATAGGCGACGTAGGACGGGTCGGCACAGAGCACTTCGTCGCCAGGATCGAGCAAGGCCCTCAACGCAATGTCGAAGGCCTCGCTGGAACCGCT
>DATBWD010000047.1:0-6362 GCA_036515015.1 Tepidiformaceae bacterium | reverse complement strand
GGATGGGAGCCGGGTCGCCATCGGGCGCGGCGAGTATGTGACCACCTGTTTGGGAGACTGGGGCCTGTACAGCGTCACAGCGCTCGATATCCTCGATACACGCTCGGGCTCGATCGAGCGCTTCGCGCAGCAGGGCGAGGGGGTAATCCCAGCATACTGGGCGCCAGACGGATCGGGCTTCATCTTCCAGTCCGGCCAGGCGCACGAGCAGGGCCAGCCCGTCGACTGCCCCGGAACATCCGCTCCCCTGGAGTGGAAGCTCTGGACCACGGCAGGCGTGCAGGCGGTCTTCGATCTCGACGCTGTGGTCGGGGGCTGGTACGGAGGGGACTTCGTAGAGCTCGAGTGCGATGGGGTCCTGCTAGAAAGTGATTGGCCCCTGGAGTTGCGCAGTATCAGCTGTGACTCGTCGACGGATCCGCCCCCGGGAACGCTCATCATCGGCGGCGAACGCATCGATACCATCCGCCGCGCCGCGATCGTGGGCTTCATCGACTGACCCGAGTCGCGGGGGCGATGCGGCGAGCGGGCGAGCGGGCGAGCGGGTGCCCTCAGGGCGAAGTTTGTGGGACATCCAGCGGCCACGGACAGAATCCCTACCCGCGGCTCCGGGGGGCGCGCACGAATCTGACTCCTCCCTCCTCCTTCCTCCCTCGTGCCGAATTTACACTTCTTTTACACCTTGGTGACCGCGGCTGTGGTACAACTTGGTTGCCGAATCCGGGCAGAGATGCTCGGAACGGGGGAACCAACTACCGGGGTGAATTTCCGCGAGAGCGGAATAGGTGACTCCCTCACCGAACCCGTCAGCTAACCCCGCAGGCAAAGGGAGAGGCGTGGCAGCCGCTCAGTCTGCCGCACAAAGCCTCTCACGTCCTGGATGTGACTCCTGGCCGGCGTCGCCGTCCCGCCGTTGCGTCCGTTCATGTGGAGGCGTGCATGCTTCGCAACCCTTATGGTCAGCCCTTCTGGCGCAGGATCCTCGCCGTCGTTGATACCCAGCCGGCGCTGGTCCGGCCCGCCCACGCGCGTCGTTGCCCCGAGTGCGCAACGTCCTATGAGGCGACGGACCGCTATTGCCCGAGCTGTTATATGGTCGTCCCGGAGTGGCGCTTCGGGTAGACGACCCCCCGCAAGAGACGTTTCCCTCCTCTCCGTGCCGTACCCTGGCGGCACATCAGAAGGCCACCCGCCATCGGGTGGCCTCCTGATTTCCAGCGACTACTGTTCCTGTGCCAGCCGGTGGAAGCGCTCCCAGTCGACCGCGATGAACAGTCCCTCGGCCTCGGCACAGAGCGTGTCGCCGGCGTGGAGCGTGCCGGCGGTGAACGTCTTGCGGCCGTCGACCCGCTCGATCCAGCCGCGGAACACCACCTCGCGGTGGAGTGGCGTGGGGCTGCGGTAGCGGACGTTCAGGGTGCCGGTCATCCCGGGGTTGCCGCCCAGCGATTGCACCATGCCGAGCACTTCGTCGAAGCCAGAGGCGACCACGCCGCCATGGGCGTGGCCGACCGGCCCCTCGTAGGCCGCGCCATAGGTCACGCGCCCTTCGATGCCTTTCTCGGTGACCGAGATAGTGATCGGCGGGGCGATGGGGTTCGCGAGGCCAATGAGCGGGCTGCTGTCGAACATCGCCTTGGGGTTGCCGGCGGTCGAAGTCTCGGCATAGCCGAAGAGGCTGCGGCCCTTCGGGAACGAGGCGAGCCTTTCGGCGAACCGCTCCGTCGCTTCCGCCGCCGCGCGCATCACGTCCTCGGGCGCGTCGCGGTCCATCATCAGGTCGATCGTGCGGCGAAGGGCGGCTGCCAGCCGGACGGTGGCCTGCCATTGCCCGTGGGGCGGCAGTTCATCCGGGATCCAGCGCCGGACTGACTCGCGGGGGTCGACGGGAGGGGTTTCATCCATGGCGGAAACTGTACCGCCCGGGGCCTGCTCGCGTCGCGCCCCTACTGGAAGAGCGCGCCCACGCTCTGGCCGGAATGGATGCGGCCGATGGCGTCGCCGAGGAGGGGTGCGACGGGGATGACCGTCATGTTCGGGAGGCGCTTTTCCTCCGGCACCGGCACCGAATCGGTCACAACGATCTCACGGACCTCCGCCTCGCGCAGGCGGTCGATGGCCGGCCCGCTGAGGATGGCGTGGTAGCCGCAGACGATGATCTCCTTCGCGCCGTTCTGGCGGAGCAGGCGGATGGCCTCGATGATCGTCCCGGCGGTATCGATCTCGTCGTCGAGGATGAGGACGTTGTGGCCTTCGACTTCGCCGATGACGTTGACCGCCTCGGTCCGGCCGGTGTTGCCGATGCGCCGCTTTTCGATGATGGCGAGCGGAAAGTTCAGGCGGACGGCCATGTCGCGGGCGCGCTTCTCGTCGCCGACGTCGGTCGCCACGACGATGAAGTTGGATAGCTTTTCCTGGCGGAAGTAGTTGCTCACCGGGTAGAGCGCGTTCAGTTCATCGAGCTGGATGTTGAAGAAGCCCTGGATCTGCCCGGCGTGGAGGTTCATGGTGAGCACGCGGTCGATGCCGGCCACTTCGAGCATGTTCGCGATGAGCCGGGCGCTGATCGGCACGCGAGGCTGGTCCTTCTTGTCGCTGCGGCCATAGGCGTAGTAGGGGATGACGGCGGTGATCCGGCCGGCCGAAGCGCGCTTGGCCGCGTCGATCATGACGAGCAGTTCAATGATCGACGTGTTCACCGGGCTGCTGAACGGCTGGACCAGGTAGACGTCGCGCATGCGCAGGTTTTCCTGGAACTGCACGAAGATGTTTTCGTTGGAGAATTCGAAGACATCGACCTTGCCGAGCGGGCGCCCCAGCCGGCCGGCGATGGCCTCGGCGAGTTCTGGGTGGGCTCGGCCCGAAAAGATGGCCAGATCGTTGTACACGGAAAACCTGCTCCCCCTGCGGGGGCTGCCGTTCCCCGCCGTTGCGGGCGGTCTGGCCCCTCGATCCGGAGCGTAGCACGGGGTGCCGGGAGGGGGTAGGCGAGCCCTGGTTCGGTCAGTGCTCGGGCGGCGGCAGCGCCTCCGGGCCGGCCCCGGTGGCGACGACGACCACGCCCTGTTCGCGCCCGGCGCGAGCCTCCGGCCCCCGCTCGAGGCGCTGGGCGACAAGCGAGAGCGCGTAACTGGGGATGAAGTACATGAACGAGATGACGATGAGCACCTCTAATGTCGGGTTCCCGAAGGCCACCGAATCGAAGAGGATGCGCCCGCTGCGGACGAGTTCGAGGACTCCGATGATCGCGGCGAGCGACGTGTCCTTGAAGAGCGTGATCAACTGGCTGACGAGGCCGGGGCTCATCCGCCGGAGCGCCATGGGCACCGCGATGTAGCGCATCGACTGGAGGTACGTCATGCCGAGGGCGCGGGAGGCTTCGAGGAGGCCCTTTGAAATGGAGAGGATGCCGGCACGCATGATCTCGGCGACGACCGCGCTGTTGTAGAGCGTGAGCGCGAGGACCGCCGCCCGTTCGGGGCTGAGCCCATACTGCGTCCGGGCCGACCCAAAGAAGACGAAGAAGAGCAGCAACAGCAGCGGGGTCGCACGCAGGACTTCGACGTAGGTGGTTGCCGCCCAGCGGATCGGCCGCGAGGGGGCGAGCCGGGCGACCGACATGAGCACCCCGACGACCAGGCTGAGGATGATCGCCTGGACCGCGATCCGGACGGCGAGCCAGAGGCCATCGAGCAGGAAGCGCCAGGTGGACCACGCTTTGAAAAGCTCCCAGTTGCCGGGGAGGGCATCCATGAGCGCGCCCCAGAGGTCAGCCATCAGCGTGACCTCGCAATCCGCCGTTCGAGGCGGGCCGAAGCCCAGGCCAGCGGCAGGGTGACCGACAGGTAGAGGACGCCTGCGACCGTGAACAGTTCGAACGTCCGGAAGTTGTCCTGCTGGATGTTGTCGGCCGTCTGCAGCAGTTCGGTGACGCCTATCGCCGAGACGAGCGCGCTGTTCCGGAAGAGCGCGCTGAAGATGCTCGTCAGCAGCGGCACCGCCACCCGGAACGCCTGCGGCACGATGACGTAGGTGCGGGTTTGCATGTAGGTCAGGCCGAGCGAGCGGGCAGCCTCTGTCTGCCCCTTATCGATCGAAAGCAGGCCGCTTCGAAGCGCCTCGGCGGTATAGGCGCCGGTATAGAGCGTGAGCCCGATGATGGCCGCCTGGAGTGGCGAAAGCAGGAAGAAGTCCGGCCTCCCGACGAGCGGCAGCGCGAGCTTCGGCAGCCCGAAGAACCAGAAGAACAGTTGCACGAGGAGTGGCGTGTTCCGGAACCATTCGACGTAGAAGCCGGAGACGAGCCTCATCAGCCGGTAGTCGGAGGTCCGCAGCAGCGCCGCGATCGCCCCAACACCCACGGCGAGCGTCATCGAGGCAACCGTCAGGAAGATGGTCATCCGGTAGCCGCGCAACAGCTCCGGGTAGTGCTGGCGGATCTGGTCGATGATCTCGATCCAGAAGTCGATCATCGCGGGGGCCCGCCCGCCGGGGCCCGCTCACGGCAGGCAACAGGACGGGGGCCGCCGTTGCAGGCGGCCCGCACCCCCGTCCCCGTCACCTCTCCTGGCACGCTGGGTTGCCGGGCTAGGCCTCGTCCGGCAGATCCTCGCGCGCCTCTTCGGCGGTCGGCAGGCCTTCGACCTCGCCCAGGAACTGGTCGTAGATTTCGTCCCAGGTGCCGTCTTCGAGGAGCTGGTTCAGCACGCCGTCGACGAATTCCTGCATGTCGGTCTTGCCCTTCTTGATGCCGATGCCATAGGGCTCTTCCGTGAACTGGCCGCCGACGAGCTTCAGGCTGGAGTCGGCCGCCGCATAGCCGGCGAGGATGATGTCGTCGGTCGAGACGGCCACCACCCGCCCGTCCTTCATGGCCGAGACGCAGGACGCATAGGCGTCGAGCGCGAGCAGGTCAGACTGGGGCGCCTTCTCCTTGACGTTCTTCTCGCTCGTCGACCCCTGGACGGAGCAGACCTTCTTGCCGTTCAGGTCGTCGACGGACTTGATGTCGTCGTTGTCCTTGAGCACGAGGATCGACTGGCCGGCCTTGAAGTACGGCCGCGAAAACTCGATTTGCTCCTTGCGCTCGGCGTTGATGGTCATGGTCGCGATGACGAGGTCGACCTTGTCTTCCTGGAGGAACGGGATGCGGTTACGCGAAACGGCCTCCACGAATTCGATCTGGTCTTCGCTGAGCCCGAGCGCCTTCGCGATCTCCTTGCCGATGGCCACGTCGAAGCCATCGACCTTGCGCGTCGTCGGGTCCAGCTGGCCGAAGCCGGGCTGGTCGTACTTCACGCCAATGACGATTTTCCCCTTCTCCTTGATCTGCGCCATGGTGGAGCCGGGTGCGAAGGTTGCGGCCGGGGTGGCGCCCCCGTCGCCGTCATCGTCGTCGTCGTCGTCATCGTCTCCGCCACAGGCGGCGGCGACCATGGCGATCATGGCGATCGCTGACACGAGCAGGATGGTCCAATGCCGGAATGGTTTCACGTGTTCCCCCTTGAGTAGTTCCGTGCGAATTGGTGCGGCCCGGGGCCGCGCTGGCGTCGTGCCTGCCCGGGGGCAGGCACCCGTTGGTCAATGGCTGATGATCCGGCTGAGGAACCGGCGCGTCCGTTCGCTTTTCGGGTGTTCGAAGAGTTCGGCCGGGGCGCCCTGTTCTTCGATGATGCCGTCAGCCATGAAGAGCACGCGGTCGGCCACTTCGCGGGCGAACCCCATTTCGTGGCTGACGACGAGCATCGTCATCCCGTCACGCGCGAGGTCGCGCATGACATCGAGCACCTCCTTGATCATCTCCGGGTCGAGCGCCGATGTTGGCTCGTCGAAGAGCATGACCGTCGGCTCCATCGCGAGTGCGCGGGCGATGGCGACCCGCTGCTGCTGCCCGCCGGAAAGCTGCAATGGGTAGCTGTTCGCCTTCTCGGGGATGCCGACCCGCTCGAGCAGCTTCCTCGCGCGTTCTTCGGCGACGGCCTTGCTTTCCTTGCGCACCTTGCGCGGCCCGAGCGTGATGTTCTGGAGCGCGCTCATCTGCGGGAAGAGGTTGAATGCCTGCTGCACCATGCCCACGTTCGAACGCAGCTTGTTCACGTCGGTGCCGTGCGCGTGGACCGGCACTCCGTGGACGAACACCTGCCCCTCTTCGATCGTCTCGAGCCGGTTAACCGTGCGGAGGAGCGTGCTCTTCCCGGAGCCGGAGGGGCCGATGATGACCACCGTTTCGCCCTGCTTCACGACCTCGGAGATGTCGCGCAACACGACGTTCTTGCCGAATCGCTTCGTTACGTTGGCGAACTCCACCGCGGGCGCGTCGTCGGTCTTCACAACTCAGCAGTATAAATGCCCTCTATAGGTCT
>DATBWD010000046.1:0-5978 GCA_036515015.1 Tepidiformaceae bacterium | reverse complement strand
GGCGAGGGAGTGAATGTCCCCCGCCCGACAGGAGCCGGTGGTTGTCCGTGAGGGACCGTGATCAGCCGCTACCCGATCAGCAGGAGTGCTCGTTGCACGGCCGAGGTGAAGTTCTGGATGGCGGAAATGTAATCACCGGTCCCGATCGCCGTCCGACCGGCCGCCACAGAGGCTTCAACCGAAGTCAGCTGCTTGTCCTCTCCTCGCGAACGTGATGGGCCAATCGCGGCGATGGCCTCGGCCTGTGCCTTTTCGGCCGTTACACGGGCAGCGAGTGCGAGCATTAGCCGGAGATTCGACGTGTCGGCGCCGGCGGCGTCCGCCTCGCTTAACAGCTCGACTGCGTCCTCGAGCTTGACCAGGGCCGCAACCAGGTCGCCGCCAGCGAGCGCATCAACTGCTCCGTTGGTTGCGACCCCACCGTCGTTGCCCTCGAGTTCCACCAGGGCCTGTGCCAGTGCCGTCAGAACCTGTGGGTCCGTTTCGGACTCGAGCAATCCCTCGAGGGTTGTGACCACGACGGCAACGCCACCGACACCGTCGTAGACCTCGATTGCCCGGGTAACGGTATGTGCGCCGCCGTCGTCATCCTGGACCGTGAGCGAAACGGTGTATGAGCCGGCCACCTGGTAGGTGTGGGTGGCATTCAGCGGACTGCTCACGTTGCCGCCACCGAAGGTTTCCAGTGCGGACCCATCGCCCCAGTCGAGTTGTGCGGTGTGCGTGTCCAGGGCGGCATCACTGAAGCTGCCGCCAAAGCTGACCGGTACGCCGACGAATCCCACGTCGGACACTCCGCCAGTGAGCGAGGCGATAGCCGCCGTCGGGTTGGCGTTCAGCACTGATATGGCAAACGTCTGGGCATAGCTGGCCTCACCGCTGTGGTTCGCCACGACCCTGATGTAGTGCGTTTCGGGACCGTCGAGGAGCGTGCCGTTGGCCACGGTAACCACGCCGGTTGAGCTGTTGATTGCAAACCTGCCACCGGCGTCGTCGGCGAGGCTGTAGGTTACTGTCGCCCCACTCTCGCCGGGGGACGAGGCCGTAATGCCGACAGCGGTACCGGCCGCAGCGCCTTCGTAGACCTGGTCGGCGGCGGTGTCGATGTCCACAGGAGCACCGGGGACGTTCGCGACGTAAATCCGGAAAATCCCGACGAGTGCAACTTCCTCCTTGCTCGCGAGCACGGCGATGGTATGCGCCGTTGCCGACTCGAAGTCAAGGAGCGAGCCGTTCGCCACGGTCACGACGCCGGTCGACGGATCAATTGCGAACCTTCCATCGGCATTGCTCATGAGGCTGTACGTGAGGCTGCCGACCGCCGAGGTTGGCGGGGCGGCCGTGATGCCAACCGGAGTGCCGTTTGGAGCTCCCTCGTTCACCACGTCGTCCAGCGCGTTCAAGTCAATCAGCTGTGAGCCGGTGCTGCTGGGCGCCCGGTCACAGTCCGCCACCGGCTCGGCTGGCGGAGGCGGCGGCGGAAGGGCCGTTCGAAGTTGTTCGGGCATCATGTAGTAGATGCGGCTGGCATAGCGCGGGACATCATGGTCGGCGAAATCCGGCCAGGCAGCGACGATTTCCCGCACTTGGAGCGAGCAGTCGCCGTTACTGTCCACGACGACGCGGGTCCACTTGCTCTGGTGGTAGAACTCGATCGGCCACGGCGTGTGCGGGACAGGGTCGTTGTTGTTGACCCAGCGCTCCGACTTGAAGTCGCCGTAGTTCGCCCAGTAGATCGGCCCCGCGTACCCGATCGTGCGGAATACGCGCGGGCTGCCAAACGTCACAATGCCCTGGACGGCTGGCCCATCAGGATTGATGATGCGTGCCGCGGCGAGCTTGTAGGCAGTGGCCTGGGCAACTGCACCGCCGAGGCTATGGCCCGTGAGCCAGATCTTCTTGCCCGGTGCCGCTGCGATGGCCGCGTAGACTTGCGGCATAGCAGAGTCTGCAGCTGCCGAGAATCCGGCATGGATACCCTCAGGCGTGCTTACCCCGAGATCCGCGTCTACCGCAATGTCCGCAAGCCCCTGCGTGCCCCGGAACGCGACGATTATGGCGTCGTCCGTTTCGACGATCATCGCCTGGGTATCCGTGGCCCACCAGGGCGTGTTGATGTAGGTAAAGTTCGACAGGCCGAGTGGCGCGAAGAACTCCTCGAACTTTGCGGCGAATGCATCGCCCGTCGCTCCAGGGATTACGCCGTCGTAGACGTAGTAGTCGAGGAGCGACAGAAGATAGGCGTTCCTCCAGCCTATCCCCTCTCCACTGGCGTTCGCCTCGAAGAGGGCGAAGTCGACCGGCTCATCCGCGGAGGCGGTGCGGGTCGATGTGCCGGCAAGTGCGGCGAAGGTGAGCACGAGGGCGAGAGTGGCGAGAAGGAGCCTGTGTGAGAGTGAGAGGGCGGCCGCGGCTCTGTTTAATCTCGGGCGGCTGGTGTCGAGAGTGAGGTCGTTTCGGAGCCGTTTTGGGCGACCGACGCCCGTTTCTGGCTCTGATTCGTCGATCGTTGCGGGCCGATGATAATTCCCCTGGCACGCGTTTCCCTGGTGGTCGTCGCGGGGGGTGGCGACGGCCCTATCGAACGCCGGGCGGTTCACTGTGATTTCCTTTCGTGAGACGAGGGTCGGTATTGCACGCGCCACCTCATGGCCCCCCACCCACCAGGGCCGGAAGCGGCTTTAGCTCCCGATAGTATTAGTGCTTTCCGTGCGTGAACGATGATTACGTTCGAGGTGCGATAGGCCAATGGCCATTCGGCCCATGGAAAACGGGCCAAGGGTTCCTGCTTACCTGTGAATTGTGTATTGCTTGACATCCAAACGGTCGTCTAATGCGCACAGGGTGGCGGGTGCTCGTACGCGCTCGAGGGCGAGCCGCCGGGCCGGTACGCTCCAGCCGAACACAACGCGAACAGTCAGGATGATTCACACATCGGGCGAGGCGCCAAGGAAATTGAAAGTGGCCACAGCGACAACGACCAGCCCGTCGTTCTCTGGACGATCGGCAGGCATGGCCAAGGCCGGAGGGCGACGGGCCAGCCGCCACCAGGAGCGCGCTCGGATGCCGCGTGGTGTCTCGTAATCACGCAGCATCCGAGTCGCGGTATGTGTCAGGCTTCTCGTGAGTGGCTACTGGGGGCGCCAGGGGTACCAGGTGAGGGTGATGGGGTTGTTGTCCATCGTGGTGGGTTCGATTTCGCCACCGTAGAGGGCATGCGGGAGGGTCGAGATGAGGCTCGGTTCGGTGAACGAGCGAAGGTGTGGTGTGCCCGACTCGTCCATAGAGAACGACAGCGCCAGTGCGCGGCGGACGGGGACGTAGGTGCCGGGTTCGAGCCAGGTCATCACCACCGAGAAGTCGCCGGGGCAGGGGCCGGTCTCGCCGGCAGCGACGGTGCACTGGATCGCCGCCAGTTGGAGTTCGCCGCTGCCGTAGCCGTCGCGGAGGCCGGCATCGCCGCTGCTGCCGGAGGCGAGGGCGCCCAGCCGGGCGCCAAATTCGACGGCGGTGACGGGCCTCCCTTCGCCGGAGCGGTCGCCGGCGTAGAAGACTGGTACTGAGTCGCCCTTGGGCACGCCCTGGCAGATCGGGTCGTCGGCGAGGTGCTCGGCGCATTCGAGCATCTCCGGTTCGGCGGCGGCGAGGAGCGGTTCGACATTGCCGGCGCGGACAAGATCCAGGACTTCGCGGGCGAAGTTACAGCGGGCGTCATCGACGGGGCAGGGGGCGCCGACGGCGGGAAGGGATGTCCGGTAGGTGTCGTCGCGCCAGGGCGCCAATGTCCAGGCGGACAGGGTGCGGTCGCCGTAGCGGCCGTATTCGGCGCCGGTGAGTTGAGTGCGGAAGTTGGGTGGGTTGCTGCTGACCTGTTCGCGGCTGTAGGTCAGGAGCAGGAAGAGACGCTGGCCGTCGGGACGAATGACCGTCAGGCCGAGGCCGAGAGCTTCGCTGCAGCCGGGGTCGGCCGCGGGGCAGGCGATGGAGTCGATGCGGGCCTCGCCGCTGCCGATGGAGTCGGTTCGGGCTGCATCGGAGTAGGACATGAACTCGTTGACCAGTTCGCCCAGTTCGGAGGGAGAGATGGGCGCCTCCGGCCGGCCGTACTCGAGGAGCGTGAGGTCGGGTCCGCTCTGCCCGAGCAGCAGATCGACGGACTGGCTGAGGATGTAGAGGAACTGGAATGAGGCGTCGGTACAGGTCGCATCATCCACCGGGCACTGGGAGAGGTCGGGGTCGGTCACGGTAGGCGTGGCGGGGGGCTCGACACCAGGTGTCGAGTCGTCGCCGGAGCGGACGATCGCCAGCACGGCTACCGCAACGGTAGCTACCAGCGCGACCGTCGCGGTACCGGCAACAATCCGGAGCAGACCGCCGCCGATGCCGATGCGGTAGAAGATGCGGCTGAAGCGGGCGGGGAAGCCGTTATAGACGCGCCAGTAGTCGGCGGCTTCCTCACGGGAGTCGACGCCGAGTTTCGACATGATCTCGCTGACGTGCCACTTGGCGCCATCGAGGCTGACGCCGAGGTGTTCGGCAATGCGAGCGTTGCTGTACCCGCGCGTGATGAGTTCGAGGACTTCGCGCTGGCGTGGAGTCCAGCGGAAGTTCTCATTCAGGCGGGATTCGGGCCTGGTTGGGGAAGTCATCTGTGCCATAGCGAGGATAACGTAGGCACGTGGCGGCGGGGCCACCCTACCTGATGGTAAAGATTACTGTTCGAAATACACCGGGGATGGGCAGGCCACGTCAGGCCGCGGCCTTTCGCCCGACCGCGAGCGTGAAAAGGTAGTGCTTGGTCACCGTGCCACCGGGCCGTGCGGCGATCCGGCGGCGGATTTCGGCGTAGAGCCGCTCGCGTGTCGCGGGGGGCATGACGCGGTTGGCCGAGTAGGTTTCGAGTACGGCGATGTATTCGTCGGCGGTGTAAGGGCAGGACCACAGATAGCGGCGGAAGGCGGGCGACTCGAACAGGCGGCTGTCGGCGACTTCGGGCCATTCGTCGGGGACGGTCTCGGGCGGGAGGGGGCCAACACGGTCATCGCTCAGCCCAAGGCGGACGTAGACCTCCTGGATTTCGGCGAAGAAGGGGTCGGCGCCGCGAGGCCGGACGTGGTGGGTTTGGATGACGGCCAGGGCGCCTCCGGGGTGGAGCAGCGCCGCCGCCTTGTGGAGGCGGATGGCGGGGTCGAGCCAGTGCCATGCGGTGGCGGAGACGACAAGGTCGAAGGTGCGCCCCTCCGGGTCCCACTCTTCGAAGGAAGCAGTATCGACCTGTGAGAGCGGGAAGGGCGCGAGGTTGCGGCGGGCGACGGCAGCCAGGTTTGGGCCGAGTTCAACGCAGAGGATTCGATACCCTCTCTCGGCCAGTGCGACGGTGAGTTGACCGGTGCCGCAGCCGATTTCGAGCACCGGGGCCGCCGGGCCAAGGCCGGCCAGGAGCAGGAGGTCATCGACGAGTTCGCGGGGGTAGGCCGGACGGGCGCGGTCGTAGAGGAGCGCCACCTCATCGAAGGTCTCGCGGAGTTCGGTCATGGCAACGGCTAATTCTACGGCCGGCGGGAGCGGTACTCACTGCGGATGAAGGCGGGGGCGTAGGGGAGGTAGGAGCGCTGTTGTTCGGGGCTGAGCGAGAAGAAGCTGCTGCGGACGGTGCCTGTGCAGGATTGGGCGCCGCAAAGGCAGGGCCAGGCGGAGTCGTCGAAGGCGTTGAGGCGGTAGTCGATGGTGATTTCGTCGCCGGGGGCGATGGGTCGCCAGGCGAAGACGCGGACGCCGCTGCGCATGGCGTTGGGCTCGCAGGAGTGGTTCAGGTAGCACCCGGGCGGGAGGAGGACGGCGCTCCGCTCGCGGTCGAGCTCGCAGAGGTGGCGCTGGTCGTCATCGGAGAGCGAGGGGATGTCGTTGTTGTGGACGAGGCGGCCGTGGCGGCGGCGAAAGATGAACTCGCCGGGGGCGAAGTCGCGGCGGGCGAAGAC
>DATBWD010000045.1:0-2423 GCA_036515015.1 Tepidiformaceae bacterium | reverse complement strand
CCGGCGGTCCAGTCCCCGCAACAGTGCCCCGCCACCGGCCAGGGCGATGCCGTGCGCCATGAGGTCGCTAACCAATTCCGGCGGCGTCACCTCGATCGACGAACGCACCGCCTCCACGATCGCGCTGATCGACCCGGCCAGCGCGTCGCGGATCTCGACGGTGCTGACCTCGACGGCCTTCGGCAGGCCGGTCGCGAGGTCGCGGCCCCGCAGGTCAACCATCTCCTCCGGCTCCAGCGGCGCCGCCGACCCGGCGATCTTCTTGATCTCCTCGGCCGTCCGCTCCCCGATGAGCAGGTTATGCACCTGCCGGGCATAGGCCATGATGTCCTGGTCCATCTCGTCACCCGCGACGCGGATCGATGTGCTGACCACCATGCCGCCAAGCGAAATGACGGCCACTTCGGTCGTGCCGCCACCGATGTCGACCATCATGCACCCGGCCGCTTCCATCACCGGCAGGCCGGCTCCAATCGCTGCCGCCATCGGTTCTTCGACGAGGTAGCAACTTCGCGCGCCGGCGTTGAGCGCAGCATCGTGCACCGCCCGTTTCTCCACCTCCGTAACGCCGCTCGGGATGCCCACCACGACCCTCGGCTGAGCAAGGAACGTCCGGTCGTGGACCGCCCGGATGAAGTAACTGAGCATCTTCTCGGTCACTTCGAAGTCGGAGATGACCCCGTCCCGCAGTGGCCGCACGGCGACGATATTCGCCGGGGTCCGGCCGACCATTCGCTTGGCATCGGCGCCAATCGCGAGGATCTTTTTGGAAACGCGGTCGATCGCCACGACCGACGGTTCGTCGATGACGATACCGCGTCCCCGCACCATCACCAGCGTGTTGGCGGTGCCGAGGTCAATGGCAATGTCGTGAGATAGAAACCCGAAGAGGCTCGAGAGTGGGTTCTGGAAGGCCAAGTCACACCCCGCCGCGGATCGCACCATCAGCGAACATGCCGCGTGACGATGGCCGTCATTATACCGCTGCCATTCGCACGGGCGAGCCTTGCCCCGGTTTTGTGCTTCACGAAACGTTTCTTATCTTTCCGAAACACAAAAACACGCTAGTCGTCCAGCCCTCCCGGCCCCACCTCCAGCAACCGCCTGAACTGCTCCTCGTCGATAGTCCTCGTCCCGGCCTGCTGTGCCTTCGCGAGCTTCGTGCCGGCCTCCGCCCCCACCACCAGCAGGTCCGTGGCCTTCGTCACGCTGCTCCCGACCTTGCCACCGAGGCCTCGAATACGGTCCTCTGCCTCGGGGCGCGACATGCTCTCGAGGCGCCCCGTGACCACAATGGTGAGTCCCTGCAGCAGGTCGCTTGTAGCGGCGGCCCGTGCCATCCGCATGTTTACCCCGGCCTCGCGAAGCTTTCGCACGATCTCCTGGTTCTGCTCCCGCTGCCTCCAGTCGACGATGCTCTTCGCCACGATCGGGCCGATGCCTTCGACGGTTTCCAGTTGTTCCTGCGACGTCGAGACGATGGCTTCCAGGTCCCCGAACTGCTCGGCCAACAGTCGTGCCGTTTCGTAACCCACGTGGCGGATGCCCAGCGCAAACAGGACGTTCGGCAGCGGCCGGCTCTTGCTCTTTGCGATGCCCTGGAGCAGGTTCTCGCCGACCTTGCTGAAGCTGCCGTCCTTCTTGCGGAAGCCGTCGGCCTCCATCAGCCGCTCCGCGGTGAGGTCGTAAATATCCGCGATCGACGCGACCAGCCCTTTCCCGAACAGCAGTCGCGCTATCTGCTCCCCCAGCCCCTCGATGTCCATGCCGCCGCGCGAGGCGAAGTGTTCGAGGAGCCGCATCTGCTGGGCCGGGCAGGCCGTGTTCGGGCAATAAACCGCGGCCTCGGCCGGGTCCCGTGAGACCGCCGTCCCGCAAACCGGGCAACTTTCCGGCATCCGGAACTCCCGCTCCGAACCGTCCCGCAGGCTGACCACCGGCGCGACCACCTGCGGGATGACTTCGCCGGCCCGCTGCACCACCACCGTGTCGCCGATGCGGATGTCCTTGCGCTGGATGTCGCCCTCGTTGTGGAGCGTGGCCATCCCGACCCTCGCCCCGCCGACTATCACGGGTTCGAGGACCGCGAACGGCGTAAGGACCCCGGTCCGCCCGACATTGACCTGGATGTCGCGCAGCTTTGTCGTGCGCTGCTGTGGTGCGAACTTGTAGGCCGTCGCCCAGCGCGGCTCGCGACCCACGAACCCGAGCCGTTCCCAGTCACGCGTGTCGTCGAGTTTCAGTACCGTGCCATCGATGTCGTAGTCGAGTTTCTCACGCTGTTCGCCCCACCAGGCGATCCGCTCCACCGCCTCATCGAGGTTGTGGTGAAGGCGCACATCCGGGTTCACGGGGAAGCCCAACTCGGCGAGCCACTGCAATGTTTCGTGGTGGCTTGGCGGCTGGGTGCCACCATCGACCCA
>DATBWD010000044.1:0-6851 GCA_036515015.1 Tepidiformaceae bacterium | reverse complement strand
GACATCCATGGTTGAGCCTGCTCACCACCTGCCACGTCGGCTCGATGTGAAGGTGCGCAAAGCGACCCGGGCCGATGTGCCTGCCCTCGAAGACGTCCTCACCCGGGCCTTCGAGTCCGACCCGCTCATGAACTGGATCGTGCGGCAGAACGAAGCACGCTTGGACCACCTGAAATCCTACATGTCGTTCGCTTTGCGCGTTGCCACCATGCCCTACGGCGATGTCTACACCACCGGCCAACTCCATGGAGCGGCGCTCTGGAGCCCGCCCGGCAAGTGGAAGCTGGGCCCGCTCCAGCAACTGCGCGGCCTCCCCGGTCTCGCCCGGGGCATCGGGCTTCGCCGCGTGCCAACCGTCATCCCGGCGCTCAACGTCATCCACAAGCTGCACCCCCGGGAGACGCACTACTACCTCGGGGTCCTCGGCGTCGATCCTGAGTACCAGGGACTCGGCATCGGCACCCAGCTTATGGCGCCGGTCCTCCAGCGCTGCGACCGCGGCGGCATTCCCGCCTACCTCGAAAGCTCCCGGCAGCAGAACGTCCCGCTCTATGAAGCCAACGGCTTCCGCGTGGTCAACGAGGTCGATCTCCCGAAAGGTGGCCCCCGCATCTGGCTCATGTGGCGCGATCCGCGCTAATCCCCCAAAATACCGAACGACATTCGAGTCTGTTCGCGCTAGAATGGCAGGGCAAAAGACGCAGACCCCCGAAGGAAGAGCAATGGATTTTCGTGACACCCCCGATGAGGCGAAGTTCCGGCAGGAAGTCCGTGAATTCGTCCAGGCCGAAGCCCCCAAAGAGCGCGGCATCGACATGTTTAGCGGCAACCGCGAGTGGATAAAGAAGCTCGCCTCCCGTAACTGGGTCGCTCCTGCCTGGCCGAAGGAATATGGCGGCGCCGGCATGAGCGTCATGGAGCAGTTCATCTTCAACTGGGAGCTCGCCCAGGCGCGCGCACCCCGTCCGGGCGGAATTGCCACCGGCTTTGTCGGACCCACCCTCATCGTCCACGGCACCGAAGAGCAAAAGCAGAAGTACCTGCCGGAAATCCTCAGCGGCGACGTCATCTGGTGCCAGGGCTACAGCGAGCCCGGAGCCGGCTCCGACCTCGCCTCCCTCCAGACCCGCGCCGTCCGCGACGGCGACGACTACATCGTGAATGGCCAGAAGATCTGGACCTCCGGAGCCCAGCATTCGAAGTGGATGATCCTCCTCGCCCGGACCGACCCGGATGCCCCCAAGCACCGCGGCATCACCTACTTCATCGTCGATATGAAGTCGCCTGGCGTCACCGTCCGGCCCCTCATCAACGCCGCCTACTCGCACGAATTCAACGAAGTCTTCTTCGAAGACGTGCGCATCCCTCGCGACAACATCATCGGCGAAGAAAACCGCGGCTGGTATCTCGCCCAGACTACCCTCAGCTTCGAACGGTCGAACATCGGTGGCGCCGTCGGCGCCCGCCAGTCCGTGGAAGACCTGGTCCACTTCGCCAGCGAGAACATCGGCAACGGCCAGAGCACCCTCGGCCACAACCCCTCCATCCGCCACGAACTCGTCGAACGATTCGTCGAAGCCGGTGTCGCCACAATGATGAGCTACAAGATCGTCTCGATGCAGGCCAAGGAAGGTGTTGCACCCGGCCACGAGGCCTCCGTCGCGAAGCTCTATGGCACCGAACTCAACCAGCGGATCTATCGCACCGGTATGAAGGTCATGGGCCTCTACGGCCAGCTCGATCCGAAGACCGACGGCCCGAAGCCACCCATGGGCGGCCGCATCAAGTACATGTACCTCCGCTCGATTGCCAACACCATCGAAGGCGGCACCAGCGAAATCCAGCGGAACATCATCGCCACTCGCGGCCTCGGGCTTCCGCGCGCCTGAGACAGGCCACCACTCGCACGGAACAGGGGGCTGGCTCCGGCCGGCCCCCTTCGCTATTCCCGCGCGATCGGGAGCGGCCCCGATGTCACCGGGTCTGGCTCCCCACGACCGTCCGCCCGCTCGACCAAAAACCCGCAGTCGGCCGGGTGCTGGTCCAGGTTGTAGTGGAACTTGTACAGTTCGATTCCTCCGGGCTTCGCTCGCCACCCGTTCGCCTCGATCCACTGCCGCGCCACACTCAGCGCCTCGCTGATCTCGTCGGGGTCGTCGGCGTAGCAGTAGGCGAAGATGCCACCCGGGAAGAACGTTGTCCTGGCCGGCGCCGGCGCGTCGTAGTCGCTTCGGACCGGCACCGCCGTCCTGTAGGTTATCCCCTTGCCATCGTCGATCATCCACCCCACCGCCGCGATATCGATGCGCCCGAGCGCCGGGCGGTGGCGCAAGCGCCATTCGTTGAATTCCTCCCAGGTGCTCCCAAGTGCCTCCACGAATTCCGGCGACGAGGGCGGGCCCGGCATACGCCGGTCAAGGTAGGCCAGTCGCATCTCCGGCAACCGCGCCACCCGCACCCGGCGCTCGAAGCTCAAGGGATGGCCCCGGCTTCCTTCAGCGCGATGATCCGGTCCCAGTCGTACCCCAGTTCGAGCATGATCTCTTCCGTGTTCTGCCCCAGTTCCGGCGCCCAGCTCTTCGGCCGGACCGGTGTCCCGTAGAAGTCGGCCGGTGTCGCTACCTGCCGCGCAGGCCCCTGCGGGCTCTCCATCTCGATGAACGCCCCCGCATCTATCGCGACTGGGTCGTTCACGACCTCGTCGACCGTGTTCACCGGCGCAAACCAGACGTTGTGCGCATCGAAGATCGGCGCCCATTCGGCCAGCGTCTTCTGGTTGATGATCGCATCGAGTTGGTTCACCAGTGCCTCGGCATTGGCCATCCGGGCCGGTATCGTGGCGAACCGCTCGTCCTCCCCGAGATGCTTCGCCTGCAGAGCCACCAGCAGGTCCGGCCAGTGCCGGTCCGCCTGCAACAGCAACAGCCAGAACCACTTCCCGTCGCGGTCCTGGAAGCTGTTGATGATCGGGTTCACCGCGTGATGCCGGTCGTACGGTGGGCTCGCGATGCCGAGCCGGAGCCGCGCGTTCGTGTCCCACCCCATCATGTACACGCCGACTCGCAGCAACGAAACCGCGACCTTCTGCCCCCGCCCCGTCTTCTCCCGCGAATACAATGCGGCCGAAATAGCGCCCGCGGCGTTGGCGCCCGTCATGTGGTCGCCCATCCCGCCCCGCTGTTGCGGCGGTTCGTTTCCAAGGGGCACGAGGCTCGCCGTAACCCCCGCCCGGCTCCAGAACGCCCCGATGTCGTACGCCGCCCGGTCGCCCTCATCGGTGTCCGGCCCGTAGCCGGTCACGTGACAGTACACCAGGCGGGGATTGCGCTCCGAAAGCCCTTCGTACGTCAGCCCGTACTTCTTCAGTACTCGCGGCCGCATGTTCGTCACGAACACATCCGCGCTGTCGACAAGTTCCCGCGCGACGGCCAGTGCATCCTCGTTCTCGAGGTCGAGTGCGATGCTGCGCTTCCCCCGGTTGTCGAGTTCGAACGGCGGGTTGAACGGGAGGTCCAGCAGCCCCGCGAACAGGCCCCGGAACGGGTCGCCCTCCGGTGGTTCGATTTTGACGACGTCTGCGCCCCAGTCTGCCAGCACCGCCGCGCACGACGGCCCGGCCACCCACACGCCCATCTCGACGACCTTGATGCCTTCCAGCGGTCCTGCCACAGGAAACCCCCTTGCCTGGCTGGCCCCAATTCTACCTGTCCCGCTCTCCCCGGCCACCGGCAGATGCCCCCAAGCGCTCCGTCCCGTACGCTTCCTCCAACCCACTAGGAATTGCTGCCCATGGTCTTGAGCGACCGAACCATCCGCGAAGAACTTGAGGCGGGATCTATCGTCATCGACCCGCTCGGCGAAGGCGCCATCCAGCCCGCCAGCGTCGACCTCCGTCTCGGGAACCTCTTCCGCGTCTTCCGCAACTCGCAGATCCCCTACATCGACGTCAAGAAGGAATACCCCGACCTCACCGAACTCGTCGAAATCGACGACGACCACCCATTCGTCCTGCACCCCGGCGAGTTCGCCCTCGCCGTCACGTACGAACGCGTGAAACTCCCCGACTTCATCGTCGGCAGGCTCGAAGGAAAGTCATCGCTCGGCCGCCTCGGCCTGCTCATTCACTCGACCGCCGGCTACGTCGATCCCGGCTGGGATGGTGCCCTTACCCTCGAGCTATCAAACGTCGCGAACCTGCCCATCATGCTCTACCACCAGATGAAGGTCTCGCAGATCTCGTTCCTGCGCCTCAGCGAGCCCGCCGAACACCCTTACGGTTCGAAGGCCGCCGGCAGCAAATACCAGGGCCAGGTCGGCCCGACACCGAGCAAGTACTACCTGAACTTCGAACCGCGCGACTGACTCTCGCTCACTCCCTGGTCAGTTCCGAGGCCAGTGCGATCAGTGCTTCGGCAACCTCCGCCGGCCGGTTCAGCATGTGAAAGTGGCTGCCAGGCAGTTTCCGTGTCGGCCAGTGTTGCTTCTCCGCCTCCTCAAAGCTGCCGCGGTACGACTCCGAAAACAGCAAGTAACCCCGGGGAGAAACTTCCCACGCGCCGGGGACTGGCAGACGCTCTTCGTACAGCCTCAGAGGCCGTGGCGATAGCTCCTCGCAGAACCGGAGGCGCAGTTCGTGGTCCTCGATCTGAGGTTGCAGCGCTTCCTCGCTCCACGGTGGCAGGAGTCCATTCCGCGCTGTCCTCCTGAACTGCTCCACCTGCTCCTGGCTTTCGAACAGCTCGAACCGGCTCGATCCGTCCGTCGGTAGATCGGCGTCCACCAGGATCGATGCAGCTACCGCGCCGCGAAGACCATCGAAGATCGCTGGGAGCAGCGGTCCGGCGCCGCTGTGCCCCACGAGCACTGGCGCCGGGTCGCTCTCAGCCAACAGTTCGACCACCTGCCGCACGTGCTGCCTCCACAGGGGTTCCCTCGATTCCAGGGGTGTCTCGATCGCCGGGACGACGCAACCCTGGCCGCGATTCGCAAGTTCGGCCGCCACGGGCCTCCACGTCAGCGGCCCTACCAGCGGTGAATGCACCAGCAGGAAGGGGCCGGGCACCTCACGTCCCCGGCGCGAGCGAACGGATCCGCTTCGGCGTCACCCGGATGACCACCCACTCGTCGGCCATCCGCCCCCACTGTTCGAGCGCCGCATCGGCCCGCTCGCGCGAGTAGTACTGGGGGGCCAACCTCCGCGCGAGGTCGAAGCCGCCTTCCTGCTCGATGCTCGCGGTCCCCTCGATTACGACCCACGCCTCCGGATTGCCCGTCGGTTCCTCGACGCTCAGCGCGACCCGGTTGTCGTTCTGAATGCGCTCCACCTTCGCTGAACCCCGCCCGGTGAAGATGCGCGCCTCCTGCCCGTCCCACTCATACCAGACAGGCACGACCGTCGGCGACCCGTCGGGGTACAGCGTGACCAGCTTCGCGATGCGCGGCGCTCGCAGGTACTCGTCGACCTGCCCTCGGCTCATCCTCGCCATACGATGCCTCCCGGCTCAGTCCTCGTGCCGCATCTTCCATTCGAGCACGAACGGGTTGTGCCGCTTCTCGAACTCGATCGTCGTCTCGTCCATGTGCCCCGGCAGCACCACCGTGTCGTCGGGCAAGGCCAGCAGGCGGTTGCAGATGCTGTCCATCTCCTGCTCGAACGAACCGCCGGGCATGTCCGTGCGCCCGATCGAGCCCCGGAAGAGTGTGTCGCCACTGAAGAGCATCCCTTCGGTGTAAAAGCTCACACTCCCCGGGGTGTGCCCGGGCGTGGTAATCGTCTTGAGCTTTAGCCCTGCCACTTCCACCTCGTCGCCGTCGACCACGAACGCGTCGGGATCTGGCGGCCCCTGCGAAACGTCCAGCCCGAACCGTGCCGCCGCGCCCTTCCAGCCCGTGCGCAGCAACTCCAGGTCATCCTGGTGCAGGAGAAACTTCGCCCCCGTCGCCGAGTGGACCCCCGCCACCCCCATCACGTGGTCGATGTGCGCATGCGAGTTCGCGATCATCTTGATCGTCACCCCCATGTCCCGCGCCAGTGCCAGGATTTCGTCCGGCTGGTCGCCCGGGTCGATGCAGATCGCCTCGCCCGTCCGCCGGTTGCCCACCACCCAGCAGTTCTCCTGGAACACCCCGACCACGATGCCCCGGACCATCAGTTCGTTCGCTACTTCCATCCCACCACGATAAACGATTGCACGGCTGTCACGCTTGTCGCCGGGGGCCGGTCGCCTATAGCCCCTCTCACCCGTACAAGTGGCATGTGGACCCCCTTCAGGCCCTCGCTGTCTTCCTGCTCGCTGCCGGCGCCGCTGTCGTCCAGTCGCTCACCGGCCTCGGCTTCGGGCTGATCATCGTACCGCCGCTCGTCCTCGTCCTCGGCGCGAAAGACGCCGTCGTCGTCTCCAACGTTCTCAGTACGTTCCTCAGCGGCGCGATGCTCCTCCGCATTCACTCCGGCGTCGAATGGCGCATGGGTATCGTGCTTCTCGCCGGCGCGGTCGCCGGCATGCCGCTCGGCCTCGCTATCCTGATCCTGATCGACCCCGACCTGCTCCAGGTCCTGATCGCCTGCACGGTAATCCTCTTCACCATCCTCCTCGCCCGCGGCATGCAGATTCACTCCGCCGGCGCCTTCGGCGATGCCCTTTCCGGCATCCTCAGCGGCATCCTCCGCATGAGCACGAGCATGTCCGGCCCCCCCGTCGTCATCTACCTCCAGGGCCGCGGGCTCGCCTCCGATCGCTTTCGCGCCACGCTCGCGGCATTCTTCGTCGCCAGCGGCCTCATCTCCATTGCCCTCTTTCTCGCCAGCGGCCGACTCACCCGGGACACCGGCCTCGACCTCGTACCTGGAC
>DATBWD010000043.1:0-4810 GCA_036515015.1 Tepidiformaceae bacterium | reverse complement strand
GAGAGCCTGACGGCCCACGTGAACGCCTACGAGCGACTGCCCGGGTTGCGGGTTCCGACGCTCGTGGTCATCGGCGAACTGGACCGGGACTTCGTGCGGAACGCGCCGCACTTCATCGAGCGGATGCCGCCGGACCTGGTCCGCACGGTGACTATCGAGGGGGGCGGGCACGCGGCGAACGTCGAACGGCGCGAGGCCTTCGAAGCGGCGCTCCTCGAATTCGCTTCGGACATCGGCTACGCCGGCGAGGGCACGGGCGGGTGGCCAGAGCGGCAGGCCCAATGTTCAACCAGCAGGACAGAAAGCGGGTAACAGATGCCGGACGTCGAGATGTTCGTGGATTCGCTACGCAACCGGATCCGGGCGATGAACACGCTCTGGGAGCGGGCGATCAGCGATATGACCCTGGAGCAGGTGAACCACCACGAGCGCGAGGGCGTGCTGCCGATGGCGTTCAGCTTCAGCCACTACATCCGCGCCCAGGACCAGGCGGTCAGCATGCCGTTCCTCGGCGAACAGCCGCTCTGGCTGGCGGGCGGCTGGGCAGCGAAGGTGGGCGTCACAGTCGACAGCCTCGGCCGCGAGGAGACCGTCGAGGAGATGCAGCACCTGCGATTCGGCGACCTGGAGGCGTGGAAGGCGTACCAGGCGGAGGTCATCGCGCGGACGCACCGGGTGCTGGAGACGGTGGACGCGGCGGTGTTGTCGCAGGTGCTGCTGCCACAACTTCCGCCGAACATGCAGAACATCTTCTGCGGGCTGGTGATCGGGGCTGGGCCGCTGCGAAAGCTGGAGGTGCTGGAGTGCTTTGTCTACCAGCACGGGTTGCGCCACATGGGCGAAGTGGAACACGGCCGCGCGCTCGTGGGTCTGCGGGGGATGACGAGCTAAAGGCGGGTCTAATCCGGCCCCGGGTCAGGGGGCGGGGGTGGTTCGCGGCGGCTGCTGGTGAGGAGACCGAAGGGGTCGGCCACGGGCGCTTCGCGCGCCGGTAGGGCTGCCGGCCGGGCGAGCAACGAAGCCGCAATCGATACCGCGAGGATCGAAGCGATGCCCGCGAGCGAGAGCCAGATCGGTACGTGGTAGATGTCGGTGAGGAGCATCTTCGCGCCAACAAGGAGGAGGATGGCCGCCAGTCCCTTCTTCAGATGGACGAAACGCCCGGCGAGGTCGGCCAGCAGGAAGTAGAGCGCCCGCAGCCCGAGAATGGCGAACGCGTTCGACGTGAAGACGATGAACGGCTCTCGCGTTATGGCAAGCACGGCCGGGATCGAGTCGATGGCGAAGACGACGTCGGTCACTTCGATCAGGAACAGCACGGCGAAGAGGGGCGTTGCGACGCGGCCCGCGGCCTGGGAAACGAACATGCGCTGACCGTGATATTCGTTGCTAATCGGGATGAATCGACGCAGCACTCGCAGTGCCCGGTTCTGTTGTGGGTCCAGTTCCATCTCCTGATGGCCGAGCATCTTGAGCCCGGTGAACACGAGGAGGATCCCGAAGACGTAGAGCACAATGTGGAACGCCGAAAGCAGCGCCGCGCCGGCGATGATGAAGACGGCGCGCATGACGAGCGCCCCGAAGACGCCCCAGAAGAGGACTCTGTGCTGGAACTGCGGCGGGACGGCGAAATAGGTGAAGATCATCGAAAAGACGAAGACGTTATCGACGGAGAGGCTCTTTTCGACGAGGTAGCCGGCGAGGTACTCTCCGGCGCGGTCCTGCCCGAGCCATACCCAGACGAACGCGCCGAAACTGAGGCCAAGGGCGACCCAGATGGTGCTCCAGATGGCGGCTTCGCGGACCGCAACGACGTGGGCCTCGCGGTGGACGACGAGCAGGTCGACGGCGAGCAGCGCCGCCACGAGCGCGATGAAAGCAACCCAGGCCCACCATTCAACCATGGCTATGCCACCTCAGCCCGGCCGGCGGCGTGGCCAAAAGCATCCCCGGTCAGCGGTGTGCGCGACTGGCGAAGTGAAGCGGCGAGCATGGGCTACCCCTGGGTGATGGCTGCGTTCGCTGGCGGGGGACAGGGGGGAGTGGAGCATCCTGTCGCGTGGTCAGGGTCGTGTCTAGCGACCGCCTTCCAGGCCCCGCTGCGCTTGTGTTGATGATAGATGGAACGTGCGACTCTGGCGATTTGCCGGTGGGCGCCGAATGTCCCGCAATCCCGTAGCAAAGGCGGCTCTGAAGTTCGGGCCGCAGGCAAACCAAAGGCCGAGGTGCGGATCAAGGCACTCCAAAGGGAGTGGCCTACCGCCGCCTCGGCCTGGCTTCGGTTGCAAGACGCTCCCTGGGGCGGGAGGCGCCCATGTCAGCCGCTAGCCGCCGGCTGGCTGGAAAAGCTCGATCGGGTTGCCGGCGGGGTCGTCGAGCACGATCTGCTTCCCCCCGGGACCGGAGATGATGTCGTTGCGGAAGCTCAGCCCCGCGGTTCGCAGGCGTCCGACCTCGGCCTCGATGTCGTCGACGACGAACTGGACCCGGTTCCACCCGCCGGGGACGGGCTGGCGACCATCCGGCATGGGCCGCCCGGCGGAACTCTGCTTCCCGCTCAGCAGCAGACGCAGGTTGCCGCGGAAGACGTCGGCGAAGGCCGGCGAGTTGACGCCGACGCTGAAGCCGAAGTGCCTGGTGTAGAAGTCCACGGCGCTCGGGACGTCGTCGACCATGTAGCGGACGTTGATCGTGTTTTCGGGCATGGGGTCACCTCCTGGTGTGTGGCTGTCGGATGAGGTGGAGGAGGAATTGGATCCGGGACTCGAGCTCCGTGGCAGTACGCTCGAAAGCCGGGTAGCTCTCGTCGTCGGTGGCTCCCTCGAGGGCTGGATCGGCGATGCTCCAGTGGATGCGCTCGGGCTGCCCGGGGAACTCGGGGCAGACCTCGCGTACCCGGTCGCAGAGGGTGATGACGTAGTCGAAGCGCCGCCGGGTGAACAGCCCCAGGTGCTTCGACCGGTTCGTGCTGATGTCGATGCCCCGTCCGCGCATCACCCGTACTGCGTTCGGATGCACGCTCCTGGGATGGCTGCCGGCGCTGTGCACCACGACGGAGTCGCCGGCAAGGTTCTTGAGCAGCGCCTCGGCCATCTGCGAGCGGGTGCTGTTGCCGGTGCACAGGAACAGCACGTGGACGCGGCGCCCCCCAGCGGCACGGCCTTCTTCGGCGGGCGGGGTGAGGCCAAGGCCGGGGTGGAGCGCGCCGCCGGCCGCCGCCAGCAGTTCCCGGCATCGAGCGAGGTCGAGCCGGTAGTAGGCATCGCGGCCGTCGGCCGAGCTTCGCCGCATCGAGACCAGCTGGCCGGCCCGCAGCCGGCCGAGGTGGTAGGAGACGAGGCTCTGGGGCTTTCCGAGCACCGTCGTCAGCTCGCGCACCTGCCGGTCGCTGCTTGCGAGTTCGGTCAGCAGGTGCCAGCGCAGCGGGTGGCCGGCGAGCGGGAAGAAGCTGGGCGGTGACGGCTTTGGGCGGCGTTCCAGGTTCACGGGCTGAGGATACATCAAATGAGACTGATTAAACAAGCTATTTTGATGAATTGATATTGAAAAGAAGGAACCGGCAGTAGGGGAGGGGGCGAGCCACGCCAGGCCCACCCCTCAAGGGTGTAGCTGGGAAAGGTACCGGCCGGCCGGAGGATCTTCAGCCGGCCGGCCGGTGGCACACCACCCGAATCAGGTGATGAACAGGGGCGCGAGCACGAGCGTGATGGTGCTCAGCAGCTTCACGAGGACGTGCAGCGATGGTCCGGCGGTGTCTTTAAACGGGTCGCCGATGGTGTCGCCGACCACGGCGGCGGCATGCGCTTCACTGCCCTTCAGGGACGGATTGCCCTCACTATCGCGCAGTGAGCCCGCTTCGATGAATTTCTTGGCGTTGTCCCACGCACCGCCGGCGTTGTTCAGGAATGTGGCCAGGAGGATACCGCCGATCGTGCCCACCATGAGCATGCCGGCGACGCTCTCCCAGCCAGCGTTGCCGCCGAGGGTGAACCTGAAGACGACGCCCACCGCCACGGGCAGGCCCACCGCCAGGACGCCCGGCATGACCATCTCCCTGAGTGCCGCGCGGGTGGTGATGTCGACCGCGCGGGTGTAGTCGGGGCGCGTTTCCCCGGTCATGATTCCGGGGTGTTCGCGGAACTGGCGGCGCACCTCATCGATGATGCTGCCAGCGGCCCGGCCGACCGAGCGGATCGCGAAGGAACTAAAGAGGAAGGCGAGCATCACTCCCGCGAGGGCGCCGACGAAGACCTGCACCTTGCCAAGGTTGATTGGCATGATCCGCGGCAGGGGGGCCGGGCTGGAGGCGATCCCCGCAGCCTGTTCCTCGGTTACCTCGCCCCGTTCGATGCTGTGATTGAGGAACGCCCGCGTCTCATCGGCATCAGCCACGAGCAGCGCTTTGACCTCCTCATCGGAGAAGCCGCGGTCCTGGAGCAAGCTGGAGTATTCCGCGATGTCGCTTTCGACGGCGGCCTGGACATCGTCGCCCTGCTGGACGAGGCCGAGGTCCTGGACGCGAGAGGCGTAGGTGGCCGGTTCGTCCATTGCCTGTTCCCCGAACTCGTTGCGCACTTCATCGAGGAAGGCAGTGAACAGCAGGAAGGCCGCGAGCGCGGCCGACCCGACGGCATAGCCCTTCGTTAGTGCCTTGGTGGTGTTGCCGACTGCGTCGAGGGCATCCGTGACCTGCCGGGCTTCGGGCTTCGTCCCTTCGGCCATTTCGGTGATTCCGCCGGCGTTGTCGGTGATGGGGCCGAAGGTGTCCATGGCGAGGACGTAGGCGGCCGACATGAGCATGCCCATGGTG
>DATBWD010000042.1:0-2103 GCA_036515015.1 Tepidiformaceae bacterium | reverse complement strand
GGTGAGAAGGGTGAGGGCGGCATCGGCGGTGGACAATCGTTGGGCGAGGACGGCCGGCGGGGGCGGGAGCTCATGGTCCCAGAGATCAACCTCGTGGCCTGCCTTTCGAAGCAGGTCGACGGCGCGCCCGGGTAGCGTGCGCGTCACAAACACTTTAGCCATAGAAGCACAGTGTGGGGATTGCCTGTCAGTAGCGAAAGTAGCGAGCCAAACGTGCTACGTTGATTGAAGGCCACGAGGAGGGTGAGACAGCGCAGGCCGTCTCTGCAGGTATGGCATCGTCAATCGCACAGAAACGGGAAACAGCGAGAGAGAAGCGCTCGCCATCGCAGGACGTGCGCGAGATGGTGGACGCTTCGGCGTTGCGAATTCAGCTGGACCAGGAAGCAGTCGCGCTGCTGAGCACTTCCTGGCGGGAGATTCGATCGCAACTGCCAGTACGGATGGACAACCGGAAGCTGCGGATCTTCGAGGGCTACCGCGTCCAGCACAATGGAGCGCGAGGCCCATACAAGGGAGGCATCCGCTTCCACCCGAGCGCCGACCTCGACGAGGTTCGGGCGCTTGCCATGTTGATGACGTACAAGTGCGCGCTGATGGACCTCCCGTTCGGCGGGGCGAAGGGCGGGGTGATGTGCGACCCGAGCCGGATGAGCGAAACGGAACTGAACCGCCTGTCGCGGGCCTACATGCAGCACGTGGGGATGATCCTCGGGGTGAACCGCGATATCCCGGCCCCGGACATGGGCACGAACGCGCAGACGATGGCCTGGATGATGGACGGCTACGGCCAGCGCTACGGCTACACACCGGGCATCGTCACGGGGAAGCCAGTGGAACTCGGGGGCAGTTATGGCCGCGACCAGGCGACCGGCCGCGGCGTCGCCATCTGCATGCGGGACTATGCCCGCGTGACCGGCGAGCGTCCCGAGGACATCCGGGTGGCGGTGCAGGGATACGGGAACGTGGGCTCGTGGACGTGCCGGGTGGCGAGCGAGTACGGCTTCAAGATTGTCGCCGTGAGCGATGTCAAAGGTGGCATACACCGGCCGGAGGGGATCGACATCGCGGCGCTGGACCGCTGGTTCGGCGTCGCGGGCTCGGTGGCGGGATTCGAAGGCGCGGAGCCGATCACCAATGACCACCTGCTGACGCTCGAGTGCGACTACCTGGTACCGGCAGCCATCGGTGAGGTGATCACGGAAGCAAACGCGGAGGATGTGAAGGCGCGGGTTGTGGTGGAGGCGGCCAACCATCCAGTGACGCCCGAGGGGGACCGGATCCTCGCCCGGAGAGGGATCGTGGCCATCCCGGACATCGTCGCGAACGCCGGGGGCGTGACCGTCTCGTACTTCGAGTGGACACAGAACATCCAACAGTTCCGGTGGTCGCTCGAGCGAGTGAACGCCGAACTGGAGACGCGAATGATGTCAGTTTTCGGCGAGTTGATAGCACGCGCCGGGGCCGACGGGACGCGGCTGCGGGAAGCGGCGTTCGACATTGCGCTGGAGCGAGTGGGGAAGGCGATCCGGCTGCGGGGCTTCGTCTAAACGGGAATGGCAGTCAGCCGCGGGGCGGCGTGCTGACGGCGGAAGAGTGGCGGGCGGGGTCGAAAGCGTCGAAGGCCGTGTTGCCGACAGCGAGGATGCCGCGCTGCGGAATCAAGAAATCGCCGAGCTGAGCTTGAGGCGTGACCGGGCCCGGTTCGGCGGTCTGCCGGTCGCCGACTTTGAGGGACGCGGACCTGACCATCCAGATCTTGCGGGGGTTGGCGATGAAGCTCTGGCGGTTGGGCGCGACGCCGGCCATCGAGAGCCTGCCGGCGCCGAGGAGCGGTCCCGCCATCTTCGCCATGACCCCGAGCAGCCCCGGGCTGCGCCACGCGCGTTCCGGGAGAGCCGAGGACATGAGGTTCATCGCCCGGCTGGCAGCGGTGTCTCCGACGACGACGTCGGATGAGAGCTCGCCCGTCGCCACCTCAATGTGGAGGCGGTCTTCGCCATCCCAGTCGAGCACGATGGGACAAACAACGCTGCGCGCGACGCCGCTTCCGAAGAATCGGGTGCAGGCAAGTTCGGGTGAGACGTCGGCGTAGAAGGTCCA
>DATBWD010000041.1:0-5900 GCA_036515015.1 Tepidiformaceae bacterium | reverse complement strand
AGCCAGCGCGGTCGTGCTGCCGGCGATGCCGGCCGCCGCATCGCGGAGCGAGCCGTCGCCACCAACGACGAACAGGATGTCATCGCCGCGGGCGGCAGAGGCGCGAGCTGCTTCGGCCGCCTCGGACGGCGAGCTTGGAGCAGCGAGGACGGCGTCGAGGCCGCGGCGGCGAAGGTAGCCGACCGCGCCCTCGGCATTGAAGTCTGCGCGGACACCGCGGGCGGAGAAGTTGACGAGGAAGGTGGCTTTCTGTGGCGGCTGTGTCATTTGCGGCGACCTTATGGCGCTCCTTACCATACACAGACCCAACCTCAACCGTCGTGGAGTGCCATTTGATCCCCGTAAAGCGAGTCGACCACATCAGCATGGCAGCGCCGAACTGGCGCGAGCAGTCAGCCCGGCTGGAGAAGCTGCTCGGCTTCAAGTTCCTGCACAACTTCGAGGTGCAACCCGGAGAGGACTTCTCCGGTTGCGTCAGCCAGGTGCGCAACACGGGGATCGAGTTCGAGATCATCGAACCGGCCGGGGAGAACAGCTTCGTCCAGAAGTTCCTCGACGAACAGGGACCGGGTCTGCACCACGTCACCCTCGAGGTGGAGGACATACACGAGACGATCGCCGAACTCGAACGGCTTGGGATAACGCCGTTCGGCGGGCTGGTCGACGACGGGATGTGGTTGCTCACCTACATCCACCCGAAGGAGAGCAGCGGAGTCCTCTGGCAACTGTTCGTCCCGAAGCAGAAAGCGCCGGACGTCGACCGCAGCGCGGGTGGGGGAGTCGTCGACCTGCAGCGGGTAGACCACGTCTCGATCGCCGTGACCGACATCGACCAGCAGGCGGAGTGGCACGAGCGTGTGTTCGGGATGAAGGAGTTGAACCGCTGGCGCGACGATTACCTCGGCTATATCGGCTGCAACCTGTCGATCCCGGGCAGCCTGCTGAAGTTGGAGATGATGCAGCCGACACGGCCCGACAGCTTCGTGCAGAAGTTCATCGACCAGCGGCGGCCGGGGATGCACCACATCTGCTGCGAAGTAGCGTCGGTCGAGGCGGCCGCCGCGGCGCTCCGGGAGGAGGGCATCGAGCCGTTCGGCGGGATCATCGAAAGCGACTGGAAGAAGCACACGTTCCTGCACCCGCGCGATAGCGGTGGCGTCCTCTTCCAGTTGTTCGAAGAGGATCGCAAGGACTGATGACGACGCCGGGGGAGCACGCGGCAACGCATCCTTCGGCAGGCGATGACGGCTACCTGACAGCCCATGGGCTGCGGCACCACTACATCCGCTGGGGCGACCCGAAGGCGGAACCGGTCGTGTTCCTCCACGGGCTGATGAACAACGCACGCTACTGGGAGCACGTCGCCGAGCGGTTCGTCCCCGGGTACTGCGTCTATGCTCCCGACCTCCGGGGGCACGGGGAGAGCGAACACGCTCCGGGCGGATACCTCGTGTGGGCGTTCGCGATGGACCTGCGGGCCGTGGTTGAGGAACTGGGCCTCGAGGCGTTCGACCTTGTCGCCCACTCCACGGGGAGCCGGGTGGCGATCGCCTACGCCCGCGACCATAGCCACCGGTTGAAGCACCTCGTGCTGGCTGAGACAGGCCCGGAAGGAGCCGACAGCGAAGACCCTGACAATGCGAAGGGAGTGCCGGGGACCGGCGGGGGATTTGTAACCGAAGCGCAAGCGATCGAGCACTTCGCGGCGCGCTATCCCGGGCGCGACAAAGACTTCCTGATGCGGCAACTGGGGGCGTCGCTGGTGCTCGATGAAGCGACGGGTAACCTGGTCTTCCGCTTCGACCCGACCATCCAGCAGGCGCGGGGGACAGCCGCGATGGTCGAGATCCCGTTCCTCTGGGAAAGCCTGGAGCACATCACCTGCCCGACGCTGGTGATCCGCGCGGAGAACAGCACAGTGCTTTCGCTGGATGTGGCGGAGGAGATGGTGCGCCGCCTCCCCAACGGGCGGCTGGTGGAAATCCCCGCCGCGGGCCACCAGGTGGCTCTGCAGCAGCCGGAAGCGTTCGCGCGGGTGGTGAAGGAGTTCCTGGGGGAGTAGGGCTCGCCTCGTCAGTGCATCGAGCGAAGGACAGTGAGGAGGAGTTCGGGTGCGTTGTCGGGCGGCTCTTCGCCGGCGGTGATGTAGCGGGCGAGGTAGGCGGCATCCGATGCAACCCACGTAATCGTCACAACGCCCCGAATGCCGGGCTGCTCGAGGCGCACTTCGACGCCGGCGATCGGTGGTCCGAGTGGTGTTGCGGCCACTGACGGTTGCAGGCCCCCGGGCGGAAGCTGATCGATCTGGAGGGCGTGGCCATTTTCGTGGACGAAGTAGAGGGTTGCCGCCCGGGCATCGATGCCCAAACGGACCAGGTCATCGTTGCCAACCCCGGCACTGACGACGTCCAACGTGAACCCGGTGGGGACGTCCCGCGGCACGCGCACCGGGAACCCCAGTTTGTCCGATGCGCGGGTGACAGCGGCGCTCACGCTCATGGACTGCCGGGCCGGCAACTCGCTGTCCCAGTACTGCACACGGCCAGAGTCGTCCGAGCGAGAGAAGTTCCAGGCCAGAAGAACGACAAGCACGACGCCTGCCATGGCGATAGCGACGAAGTAGCGTGAGCGACGCAGGCGAGCCATTGCGCGACATCTTAGGAGATCCGTCAAGGAAGTGGGACGGGAGGGAACGGTTAGCCTTAAGCTAACGAGATGTCCTTCGCCGCTGAGCCGCCGCTCCCGACCAGGGGCGGGCGCGCCGCCTTCTCTTCGCTGCGCAACGAGCAGTTCCGCTGGCTCTACGTGAGCAACATCGCGTTCTTCTTCGCGATGAACGGCCAGATGATCGTGCGGTCGTACATCGCGTTCAAGCTGACCGGGAACGCGTTCTCGCTGGGCTTGATCAACCTGGCGGTCGCGGTGCCGATGCTGCTCATCTCGCCGATTGGCGGGGTGATCGCGGACCGGGTGGAACGGCGGCGGCTGATCATCGGCGGCCAGGTGATCCTCATCGCGAACGAGGTCGCGGTGCTGGCCCTGCTCATCACGGGGACGCTGGCCTTCTGGCACCTGATGGCGGTCGCGTTCCTGATGGGCGGCGTGTTCCCGTTCATCATGCCGGCGCGGTCGGCAATCGTGGCGAACATCGTCGGGCGGCAGGGGATGAGCAACGCCATGGCGCTTTCGATGGGCGGGATGAACGCGGCGCGGGTGGTGGCCCCGGCGCTGGCGGGCTTCATGATCTACCTGCTGGGCGTGCGATCGACCTATGCGGTGGCCATCGGGATGTACGCGATAGCGCTCATGGCGATGCTGCGGGTCCACCTGTCGTACCCCCAGGTCCGTGCCATCAAGACAACCATGTACGCCGACGTCATCTACGGCGTGAAGTACGTGCGCGACGACCCCACCGTGCGCGTGCTGCTGCTGGTCGGGATGCTGCCGATCCTGCTGGCGATGCCATTCCAGGCACTGCTCGTGGTGTTCGCGGAGGATGTCTGGGACGTCGGGTCGCGGGGGCTCGGTGTGTTGCAGGCGGCAGCGGGGCTGGGTGGCCTGGCGGGGGCGTTCTATATCGCCTGGAGCGGCGACACGAAGCGCAAATTGCGGTTGATGATGCTGAGCCTGCTCTGTTTCGGATTCGCGTTGCTGGCGTTCGCGCTGAGCCCGCTGTTCCTGATCGGGCTGGTGTTCGTGTTCGTGGCAGACATTTTCGCGAGCATCTTCCAGACGACGAACAACACGGCGATCCAGGTGCTCATCCCGGATGCGGTGCGGGGGCGGGTGATGAGCCTGATGATGATGACGTTCGGGCTGACGCCGCTGGGGACGGTGCCGATCAGCCTGCTGGCGGATGCGTTCGGGGCGCCAGTGGCGGTTGCGACGGCGTCGGTGGCGATGCTGGTGTTTGCAGGGATGTTCTATCTCCTGAGCGCCTCGTTCCGGAACATCGATGCGACGGTGAAGGTGGCGATGGAGGAAGAGGTGGCGCAGCGGGTCGGGCAGCCGAAGGGCTGGGGGCAGGCGGGCGCCGTACCGGGTGGTGTCCAATCCGGGACAGCGCCGACGGGGACAACGGGCGGGGCGTAGCGTTTGCCCGACAGGCAACGGGCCGGTCCACGCTGCCCCCCGATCCGCTCAGCAGGCGCTTGAGAATCAGTACAGCCTGTCCGGCGCCCCGGACGCGACGCGTATGCGGCAGATCATTGCCCGGCAGCCGCTCAGGATGTACGATTCGCTGCCTTCCAGAGGGACCGAATGGAGACGTTTGGCCCGAAGGGCGGTCGGTCCACGACCACAGCGTCTTCGCATCGCGTGGTTGTGGCTAGCGGGGGCGCAGTAGGCGTAGGAGAGAAATCATGTCAGCGGGCTATTCACGCAGAACCTGGATTGGCTTCGGTATCGCGGCCATCATCCTCGCGCTCATCATGGCAGCGCCCCGCCCCGCGGCCGTCGCACAGGTCAACGAGATATCGGACCCGGCGCCGTTCGTGTGGACCTACGTGGCAAGTCCAGAGCCGCATTACGTCGGGGTGTTGGAATATGGTGAGGCCACCTTCTCCATCAACGGCGAGACGCTGACCACGCGGGCTTACCGGCAGGAGGGGGGCGCTTATTCCATCCCGGGCCCGACTATTCACATGACGCCCGGGAGCAAGTACGTGCTGCGCTTCCGGAACCTGCTGCCGTACGAGGCGCCGAGCGCCGCCCACAACGAGTTCAAGGATCCGAATGTCACCAACGTGCATACCCACGGCCTGCACATCTCTGGAGAGTCGCCCAGCGACGATGTGACGCGGATGTTCGCGGGCGGCACCGGGGGCGACTACGTCTATGACATCCCCGCCGACCATATGGGCGGCACCTTCTGGTACCACGCCCATCACCATGGCTCCACATTCCTGCAGGTCTCGACCGGCGGCTTCGGGCTGATCATCATCGACGACAGCGGCGACAACATCCCAAGCAACGTGGCGGCCATGACCGAGCGACAGGTCATCATCGGCTACCTCGACACCGGTGCGGCAGGGACTGGAGGCGACACCCTGGTGTCGGGCACGCTGCCTCCGGGCTGGACGGTCAACGGAAAGGTCAATGGCTCGCTGGTTGTCCCGCCGAACACCTGGCAGCACTGGCGGGTGCTGCTCGCCGATCGCGATGCCCGGACCAAGGACGTGACTGTCGGACCGGGGTGCGAAGCCCAGCTCCTGGCACGCGACGGCGTGTGGCGCACGACGGCGCCGAAGGCGCTGGCCACGAACACGGTGAACATTACGGGGGCATCCCGCGCGGACCTGGCCGTCCGTTGCAGCGCGGATACCGACCTGCTGGTCGGAGGCAGCGCGGTTGCGCGCGTTGTGGTCGCCGGCAGCCCGGAAACGGGACCGCACCCGTTCGCCGCCGACGGGGTCTCGACCTGGTCGGCCGACCGGCCAGCCTACCTCCGCGATCTGCGTGGCGAATCTCAGGTGCATGCCGAGAGCATCAACATGGGGGCGCGGACCATCAATGGCGCCAAGTTCGACCACGACACGCCGACCTTCACCTTAAATGCAGATTCGGTGCAGGCGTGGACTCTCAAGGGGGCGCTCAACCACCCGTTCCACCTCCACGTGTACCACGTCCAAGTTCAGGCCGCGTGCGGCGGTGACTTCGAGGCAGGCGAGTACTACGACACGGTAGCCGGCAACTGCGCCGTCCGCTTCGACCTGAATGCGGCGACGGCCAGTCCCTATGCCGGGAGGACCATCATGCACTGCCACATCCTCGCGCACGAGGACCAGGGTGCGATGGGCTGGGCCAATGTCCTTGGTGGCACCGCGCCACCGACCTTCCCCGCCGGGCTCGGTTACTCCGCCAACTACACGCTTACATCCGGCCCGCCGACGTCGGCCACT
>DATBWD010000040.1:0-10560 GCA_036515015.1 Tepidiformaceae bacterium | reverse complement strand
GCCCGCGGCGGCGGCGATCGCGTCGGAGTACCGGGACGTGTTCGGCCCCGAGCATTTCTTCGTCGAACTGCAGCATCACGATGTGTATGGGGACACGCAGCGGGTTGCGGCGCTGGCGGAACTGGCCGAGCGGGCGGGGCTGGAGGTGGTCGCGACGAACAACGCGCACTACCACGTGCGTTCGCGGCACCGGCTGAACGACGTGCTGGTGGCGGTGCGGCACCGGTTGACGCTCGACAGTTCGCACCGGGAGCGCCGACCGAATTCGGAGTTCTTCTTGAAAAGCCGGGAGGAGCTGGCGCTGCGGTTCGCGCGGTATCCGAAGGCGATCAGCAACACGGTGGCGATTGCCGAGCGCTGCCAGTTCGACCTGACGCGGGACCTGCCGTACCGGTTGCCGGATTACCCCGTGCCGGAGGGGGCGACGCTCGACAGTTTCTTGCGGGGGATCTGCGAGCGTGCGTTTGGGCGGAAGTACGGGCCGCTGGAGCCGGGGTTGCGGCAGGATGCGCGGGACCGTCTGGAGCGGGAACTGGGGCTGATCGAGAAGCACGGGCTGGCGGGGTTCTTCCTTGTGTACTGGGACATCCTGCAGATGGTGGGGGAGATTGCGCACGAACTGCGGGGCCGCGACAGGCACCTGCAGCCGGACGAGCGGCCAGTCGGCAGAGGGCGGGGGTCATCGGTCAGTTCGATCGTGTGTTACCTGATCGGGCTTTCGCACATCGACCCGGTGCAGAACAAGCTCTACCTCGAGCGGTTCCTGAACGAGGAGTTGCATTCGCTGCCGGACATCGACCTCGACTTCCCGCGGGATATCCGGGACGAACTGTTGCAGCGCATCTACGACCGGTACGGGGAGGAGCACGCGGCGATCGTGGCGGCGTTCCCGACGTACCGGTTCAAGAACGCGGTGCTCGATATCGGGAAGGCGCTGGGGCTGCCGGCGCCGGTGCTGGCGAAGCTGAACAAGCTTGGCGGGCAGTTCGCGGGGGCACACGAGATCGGCGCGGAGATCCAGCGTATCCCGGAGTTGAAGCCGCTGGCGGGGGCGCCAATCTGGCGGGACCTGGTGGCGCTGGCGAACGACGTGGCGGGGTTCCCGCGGCACATCAGCCAGCACGTCGGCGGGGTGGTCATCTCGGCGGAGCCGTTGTCGTCGGTGGTGCCGGTGGAGCCAGCACGGATGGAGGGGCGGTATGTCTGCCAGTGGGACAAGGATTCAGTCGACGATGCGCGATTCGTGAAGATCGACTTCCTCGCGCTGGGGATGCTTTCGGCGGTGGACGACTGCCTGGACATCATCGAAGAGGTGGACGGGCGGAGGGTGGACCTCGGGCGCATCCCGCACGATAGCAAGGAGATTTTCGATTCGATCACGGAAGGCGACACGATGGGGGTCTTCCAGATCGAGAGCCGGGCGCAGATCCAGACGTTGCCGCGGACGCAGCCGCGGAACATCGACGACCTGGCGGTGCAGGTGGCGATCATCCGGCCAGGGCCGATCATGGCCGGGGCGTTCCACCCCTACATGGAGTATCGCGAGCGGCTGGCGCGGGGCGAACCGATCGAGGTGGACTACGGGCACCCGGAACTGGGGCCGCTGCTGGAGCCGTACCTGGGCGAAACGCTGGGGCATGTGCTCTACCAGGACCAAGTGCTGCAGATCGCCTGTGCGGTGGCGGGGTTCACGCCGGGACAGGCGGACCGTCTTCGCCGGGCGATGAGCCGCAAGCGTTCGAGTGAGGCGATGCAGGCACTGGCCAACGAGTTCTACGAAGGGGCGATGCGGCAGGGTGTGAGCCGCGAGGCGGCGGAAGTCGCGTTCAAGAAGATGGCGGCATTCGCGGCGTTCGGGTTCCCGAAGAGCCATGCGGTGGCGTTCGCGTTGCTGTCGTATGAGTCGTGCTGGCTGCGTTACCACTACCCGGCGGCGTATTACGCGGCGATCTTCAACAGCCAGCCGATGGGGTTCTATTCGGTGGAGGTGCTGACGGGAGACGTGCGGCGGCATGGGGTGGAGGTCTACATGCCGGCAATTAACCAGAGCCGGGCGGGGGCGTGGCCGGAGCAGCACGGCCTGCGGCTCGGGTTCGAGCAGGTGAAGGGTATCGGCGGGGGCTGGCGTTCGCGCGCCAAGGGGCAGAGCACGGCCGAGCAGATCGTAGCGGAGCGGGAGCGCAACGGGCCGTACCGGTCGCTGTATGACCTGGTGACGCGGGCGCGGCTGGACTTCGACGCGGCGGAGGCGCTCATCCGGGCGGATGTGCTGGAGGAGTTCGGGCTTTCGCGGAGGGAGTTGCTGTGGCAACTGGGGCTGCTCATTCCCGGGCGGCGGGTCATCGAGCAGGTGCAGCCGAAAGTTCGCAAGGCGACGGGGTACCAGCCGGCACTCCCGCTGGCGACCGAACAGGACATGGCCGAACTCCCGGGGCTTTCGCAGTGGCATTCGCTGGCATGGGATTACGAACTAATGGGGGTGACGGGCGGGCCGCACCCGATGGCGCAAATTCGACCGCTGCTGAACGAGGGGCTGATCACGAGCAGGCACCTCGGGGGGCCGCACAATCCGAACCGGCTGCCGCAAGGGATGGTGGTGGAGATGGCGGGGATGGTGGTCACCCGGCAGAAGCCGCAGACGGCGAGCGGGGTGATGTTCATGTTGCTGGAGGACGAGTTCGGGCTGGCGAACCTGGTGGTGTGGCCGGGAGTGCAGGACCGGCAGCGGCAACTGGTGCGGGCGGAACCGTTCGTGATCGTGCGGGGGCGGGTGGACAACGAGAAGAGCGGGTTCCCGAACATCATCGCGGAGAGTTTCCGGCCGTGCCCGATGCCGGGCAGGATCGATGTCCCGGAGGCTCACAACTTCGGCTGATCGGACCGCTGCAGGCAAAGACGCCGGCAGATCGGTCGTATCTTGGCGCGCGAACCCGTAAAGTCGTTGCCCGTGGAGTGGACGGACCCGCGACTCGAAAGCCGGCTCTTCAAGAGCTACCCATACCCGCTGGCGCTGGCGATTTTCCTGCTCCAGATCGCGCTCGGGATCATCCTGCTGGCGACGTTCCAGGTGTTCGTGCCGGACGAATTGGGCACCTCGGATGCGTGGCCCGGATACCTGCTTGGCGCCTACGGGGCAGCGCGATTCGTTTTCGAGACACCGACGGGTGCGATTTCGGACCGGATCGAGCGGAGGCTCGGGCTGCTGATCGGCTTCGCCTGCATGCTGCCGGCGATCCTGCTCATGTTGTTCGTGCAGGATAGCGTTGCCTACCTCCTCTTTGCCTCGTTCCTGGGGCTGGGGACGGCGTTCATCTGGCCAGCGACGTATGCAATCAGCGCGGACCTCTACCCGCCTGACAGGCGAGGAAAGGTGATTGGCTTCCTGAACCTCGCGCAACTGCTGGGGCTGGGCGTTGGGACGATGGGGGGCGCATTTCTTGTGCAGTACCTTTCGCCGACGCAGTTCCTGGCTGCCCTCGGGGCCATCTCCGGAGCGTTCGTGGCGGCCCTGATCGGGGTGCCGAACTACCGCGGTGGGCGGACGTTCGGGCGCATCCAGTCGGAGCGGCGGCCGTCAGTGTGGTCGCTTATGTCGTTTCAACTGGCAGTGCTAAGCGCGCTGATCCTTGCGACGAGCGTGGCGATGAGCATGCTGATCCCTGCGATCAGGCCGCTGGGCGAGCAGGAACTGGGGATTTCCTTCGCGATGCTGATCGTGGCGCTGATCCCGGCCATTGTGGTGGGGGCGCTGCTCTACGTGCCGGCCGGGCACCTCTCGGACCGGTTCGGGCGGACTGGCCCGTTTCTTGGCGGGCAGATCATGGTGGTGGTGGGACTGGTGGTCATTTCGAGCGCCGGGTGGCTGCCCGTGGCAATGCTGGGGGCGATCATCCTCGTGACCGGCAATGTGGTCAGCGTGCCGGCGTGGAACGCGGCGATCATGGACCTCGCCCCGGTGACCCACCGGGGGACGCTGATAGGGCTTTCGGTGGCACTCAGCGGGCTCGGGCTGGCGATCGGACCGGCACTCGGCGGGCTCGTGCTGGAAGCAGCGAACCCGCCGGCCGTGTTCAATGCGGCGGCAATCCTGTCGGCGCTGGCCGGGGCGGGCATTTTCGCTTACGGCCGGGCATTCGCGCAGGAGAGAACGGTAGCGCTGGACGTCGCGGCCGCGGAGCGAATCAGCTCTCGGTAATCGTTACCGAGTTAATGGTCACCGGGTCGACGGGGCGGTCGCCCTGCCCGGTCCGGGCGGTTGCGATCTGGTCGAGGACGTCTTCGCCGGAAGTGAGCTTGCCGAAGATGGTGTAGTTCGGAGGCAGGCCGTAGTCAGCATGCATGATGAAGAACTGGCTGCCGTTCGTGTTCGGGCCGGCATTGGCCATGGCGAGGGTGCCGCGGGAGTAGGGGCGCGTGACGGGCTCGTCGTTGAAGCGGTAGCCGGGGCCGCCACGGCCGGTACCCGTTGGGTCGCCGCCCTGGATCATGAAGCCCTGGATGACGCGGTGGAAGATGACATCCTTGTAGTAGTCGTCGTTGGCAAGGAAAACGAAGTTGTTCACCGTCTGGGGGGCGTCGTCCGAGAAGAGTTCGGCGGTCATGGTGCCGGCCGAAGTGTCGATCGTGGCGGTGTACTTCTTCGAGGGGTCAATGGCCATCTGCGGGGGGTTGGAGTAGCTCTTCACATAGTGCTCCTGATTGTGTGTTACCCACAGGGTACCTGACGGAGAGCGAGACGCGACCCGAATCCCCCGCCAGGTTGCGACCCGGCTCGGCTGACGGTGACAATGGGATACCTTGAGGAAACTTCACACGTGCACTGATGGCCGCTGAACGCCAGCCGCTCATCCTGAAGGGCGGAGCCGTCTTCGATAGCGACCGTCGCACCTTTGTGACGTCGGACCTGCGCTGCCGCGATGGCCGGATTGAACTCTTCGCCGCGGGGGAGGCGCCGGACGACGGACGATTGCTCGACTGCGCAGGGAAGTTCATATTGCCGGGCCTGATCGACGCTCACGTGCACCTGACGAGTTCAGGCGCTGCGGGAGAGATGAACCTGGCAAAGACACTGTCGCTGCCGGTGCGTGCGTGGCGGGCGCGTGAGTATGCGCGGGCGACGTTGCACGCGGGTATTACGACGGTGCGGGATCTCGGGGCGGCCGACCGGCTGAACATCGAGATGGCTTCTGCCGTCGAGTCGGGGCTCATCGAGGGGCCGAGGATCGTCGCGGCGGGCATGGGCGTAACGATGACGGGCGGCCACGGACACGGGTTCATGGCCCGGGAGGCCGACGGGCCGGACGAAGTACGCAGGGCGGTCCGAGAGGAGCTTCGGGCGGGGGCGCGGGCGGTCAAGCTGTTCGCGAGCGGGGGAGTGATGACGCCGGGCGTGGACCCGCGGTCACCGTCGCTGACTGAAGAGGAGCTGCGGGCGGCAGTGGAGGAGGGGCACAAGGCGTTCCGGCCGGTGGCGGCGCACGCACAGGCCACCGAGGGCATCAAGAACGCGGTGAGGGCGGGCGTGGATTCGATCGAACATGGCGTGTGGCTTGACGATGAAGCAGTGGAGTTGATGTGCGAGCGAGGGACGTACCTCGTAGCCACGTTGACCGCTCCGCACCATATCGCGAAGGGCGGGAAGGAAGCGGGGATCCCGGATTACATGGTGGACAAGGCGCACCAGGTGATGGCGGACCACATCGCCAGCTTCCGGGCGGCGGTGAAGGCGGGCGTGCGGGTTGCGATGGGGACGGACCAGGGGACGCCGCTCAACCACCCGGGCGAGAACGCCCAGGAGATTGTGCGGATGGCCGAGCATGGTCTTTCGAACGGCGCAGCCATCATGGCTGCAACGCAATGGGCAGCGGAGTTGTTGAGGGTGGACAATGTCTGTGGAAGTATCCGGCCGGGGTTAGCAGCGGATCTTGTCGTGGTAGACGCCGACCCGCTGGCCGACATCGCGGTGCTTACCCGGATGGAGAATATCGTCGCGGTCGTCCAGGACGGCCGAGTGGTCCGCGAGGGCGGCGGCATGACGGATGGAGGAATTGGATGAGTCAGCTTCAAAAGAAGATCTCGCAAATCGGGCGCAGGGAGGGCGGCGGCATAGGGTTCGGCAGCGCAAAGGGGGACCAGCCCCGGGCGATGCTGCTCGGAGTCCTGGCGGCCGACGCTTCGGCGGCGAAGGCGGCGCTGGCGGCGGGTGCGGACGTGATCATCGCGCGCGCGGGGGCCGACAAGGCGAAGGGAGTGATAGGCGGAGCGAGCGGCAACGGCCGGGCGGTGGGAGCATGGGCGGGCGAGCTGGATGAGGCCGGGGCGAGTGCCCTGAGCGACGCGGGTTGCGACTTCGTTGTCGGCACGCTGGAAGGAATCGCATCGGGTGCGGTGGACACGGACAAGATGGGGCTCGTGCTGGAAGTGACGGCGGGCATCAGCGACACGACGTTGCGGGCGCTGCCATCGCTGGGACTGGACGGGCTGTTCCTCGAGCGGACACCGGGGCCGATGAAGCTGGCAGACCAACTGGAACTGGTGAGGCTGGTGTCGTTTTCCGGGTCGCAACTCCTGGTGCCGGTGGGGCCTGAGACGACGGTTGCAGAGTTCCGGGTGCTTCGCGACTCGGGCGTGGCAGTGGCGGTGGCGCCGCAGGGCAGCAATGCCGAGCAGATCAAGGCACTCCTGAAGCGGCTGGAAGAGGTGCCGCCGCGCAAGCCCCGCCGGGAGGGGGCAGACATTGCGCTCGTGCCAGCCCTCGCGGCCAAGCAGGAGCACGAGCACGACGACGAAGACGATGACTTCGAGTAGCGCCTGCCGCTGACATTCGTGGGGGAGAAGACCGCGGGAGAATCCACGCGCCTGGACGGGCCGCGCGCTCGCCGGGCGCTGATGCACTGGTACAGGGAGCGGGGGCGGCATGATTTGCCGTGGCGTTTGACGCGGGACCCGTACGCGGTTCTTGTCTCGGAGGTGATGCTGCAGCAGACGCAGGTCGAGCGAGTGTTGCCGTACTACGAGCGGTGGATGGGCCGGTGGCCGACGGTGGCGGATCTGGCGGATGCACCAGCGGCCGAGGCAATTCGCGAATGGTCGGGCCTTGGTTACAACCGGCGGGCAGTCAACCTGCAGCGAGCAGCCGTGACGGTTGTCGAGCACCACGGGGGACGGCTGCCGCGCGACACGGGCGCGCTCCGGCGACTCCCGGGCGTGGGGCCCTACACGGCGGCGGCGGTGGTGTCGTTCGCTTTCGGGAAGCGGGTGGCGTTGGTCGAGACAAACATCGCGCGCGTCCTGGCGCGCGCAGTGGCGGGGACGGCGTCGCGACGAGGGCTTTCGGCAACACGGGAGGCGGAGATGGCCGAGTGGTTCCTCCCTTCGGGGGAGTCACGGGACCACAATCTCGCGCTGATGGACCTCGGAGCGACGGTCTGCACATCGCGCTCACCGGCTTGCGAGGACTGCCCGCTGGCGAGCCAGTGTGCGTGGCGGGGGGCAGGGAGCCCGCCGGAGACCGGCGGCAGGGGGAGCGGGGCGACGTTCGAGGAGACGGCTCGGTTCGCCCGGGGCCGGATCGTGGAGATGCTCCGGCAAGAACCGGAACTGTCCCTGGCCACGATTGCCTGTCGGTTGCCGGCCATCCATAGCCAGCGGGCCGGCCGGTACCTGGAAGCGCTCGAACGGGACGGACTGGTGGAGCGCGGGGCGGGCGTGTGGCGGCTGCCGGGTGGCAGTCAGGGCAGGATGAGCATCGCATCGCCGAAGCTGTAGAAGCGGTAGCGCTCGGCGATAGCCTGCCGGTAGGCCTCCAGCGTGAGTTCGGCGCCGGCGAAGGCGCAGACGAGCATGAGAAGGGTCGAGCGGGGCAGGTGGAAATTGGTGATGAGGACGTCGATGACGCGGAACGGGTCGCCGGGGAGGATGCGAAGTTCGGTCCAGCCTTCGTACGGTTCCAGACGGCCGCGCTCGGCGGCGACATGCTCGAGCGTCCGGACGACCGTCGTCCCGACGGCGACGATCCGCCTTCCCTCGGCGCGGGCGGCATCAACCGCGGCGGCAGTCTCTGCCGGGACGGTGATGTGCTCGGCGTGGAGGTGGTGGTCGCGGGGGTCTTCGACCTGGACCGGCCGGAAGGTGCCGGGGCCGACTTCGAGGGGGACGGTTGCTCGTTGGATGCCGACTTCATCGAGCGCTTCCAGGAGTGAGGGGGTGAAGTGGAGGCCGGCGGTGGGGGCGGCGGCGCTCCTGGCGATGCGGCTGTAAACGGTCTGGTAGCGTTCGGGGTCGCCTTCGTAGCCGGTGATGTAGGGCGGGAGAGGGACGGAGCCGACGGTGGCGGGGTCGAAGGCGCGTTCGAATTCGAGGAGGACGATGCCCTCGGAGCGTTCGACGACGGCGGCACAGAGCGGCCCCTCGGCGGTGTGGAACTCGAAGCGCCTGCCCGCGACCGCCTGGCGGCCCGGGCGGAAAAGCACTTCCCAGCGACGGTGGGTGAAGGGGCGGACGAGGAGCACTTCGACCGCACCGCCCGTTTCGGGACGGACGCCGTGGAGGCGGGCGGCCATGACGCGGGTATCGTTCACCACAAGTAGGTCGCCCGCCTGGAGGAGGACCGGGAGTTCGCGGAAGACGTGGTGTGAGATGGCTCCGGTCGAGCGGCGGACGAGGAGGAGGCGGGCGGAATCGCGTGGTTCGGCGGGTTGCTGGGCGATCAGTTCCCCGGGGAGTTCGAAGTCAAAGTCGCTCGTACGCATTCATTCGAGCATTGCGCTTTTATGGAGCCGGGTCTAGGGTGAAAGGTCTGGAGGCAGACGATGGGTGATGTGAACGGTTCTTCGACGACACATGTCGGGGGCGATCGGCTGGACCACCTGACGGCCACGCATGTCGTCGTGGACCGGAGCGCCATCAGGAGCATGGACGCCGACCAGGCGCAGATGGAGCGGGCGGCAGTGAACCGGTTGCGGGCGGGGCAGGCGACGCTGGACAAGAGCGCGATCGCGATTGCGACGTTCGACCAGGGGACGATCCGGCAGAGCAGCGCCGGCGTGATCGTGGCGCGATCGGTTGCGTGTGACCAAGTACGGACGGGGATCCTGGCCGCGCCCGTCGTGAGGGGCGAGGTCCACACCTGGCTTGACCTCCGTTCGGCGGTGGCTATTGGTTTTGGGATGGTGCTGGGGAAGGTCGTGATTGGCGGCGTCCGTGCACTGGTACGACGGGTATTTGCATAGCGAGGTCTGACTCGCGGGTGGTGCGTTCATCCGTGCGGAGTTGACCGCAGGCGGCTGAAATCTCGGCCCCTTTTTCGACGCGGACAGTGGCGTTGACGCCAGCCTCGCGGAGGATTCGTTCGAACTCGAGGACTCGTGCACGCGGGGGACGGCGGAAGCCCCCGGCAGTGGGATTGACTGGAATGAGGTTGACGTGGGCACCGCTGCGCTTGAGGAGTGCGGCGAGTTCGCGGGCCTGTTCGGGGGCATCGTTCAGGCCGGAGATGAGCGCGTATTCGAACGTCACGCGGCGGCCGGTCTTCTTGAAGTAACGGCGAGCGGCCGACATGAGATCGCCGACGGAGTGGGGCCCGGCGGTGGGGACGAGGCGCTGGCGCAGTTCGTCGTTGGGGGCGTGGAGGGAGATCGCGAGGCCGACCTGGAGGCCCTCGGCGGCGAGGCGGTCGATACCGTGAATGAGGCCAACGGTCGAGACGGTGATGTTGCGCTGGCCAAGCCCGAGGGCGCGGGGGTGGGTGAGGATGCGGATGGCACGGATGGTCTCGGCGTAGTTGGCGAGCGGTTCACCCATGCCCATGAAGACGATGTTGGTGACGTGCTGGCCGCGCTCCCGCAGGTGCCGGGAGAAGTAGACCACCTGGGCGACGACCTCTTCGGCCTTCAGGTTTCGTTCGAACCCCATCTGGCCGGTGGCACAGAAGACGCAGCCCATGGCGCAGCCGGCCTGGGTGGAGACGCAAACGGTCGAGCGGGGGTGGACGCCGGGCTCGGGGTATTGCATGAGCACGGTCTCGATGAGGATGCCATCGCCCAACTGAAGGAGGACTTTCGTCGTTTCGCTGTCGTCGGAGGCGACGCGATGCGTCTCGTGGGCGGAGCCGAGGGTGTAGCCCTCGTCAATGAGTTTCGTGCGGAGGGCCGCCGGGAGGAGGGTCATCTCGTCGATGGAGCGGGCGCTGCCGCGGTAGAGGGCGTCGAGCAGCTGGTCGGCACGATAGCGTGGCTGGCCGAGGCGGACGACGAGGTCGTCGAGTTCTTCGGGGAGAAGCCGGAAGAGGTCAGTCATCGGAGGCCGACCTCGGGGGCGGGGGCGCCGCGTTCGCCGTTGAGGAAATCGTGCCCAGACTGGCGACGGGCCCCCGTGCGCTGAACCTCGTCGAGGACGAGGAGGCCGTCGCGGAGGGCAACGGCGGGTTGGCGGCCGACGACCAGCAGAGCCCCGGGAGGGGTGTCAGCGGTGTTGGCCTGGACGTGCGACCGCCAGAGGCTGAGGCGCTGACCGCGGTAATGGACGAAGGCGCCGGGCCAGGGGTCGTAGGCGCGGACGGCG
>DATBWD010000039.1:0-4481 GCA_036515015.1 Tepidiformaceae bacterium | reverse complement strand
CGGCCGACCAGTAGAGCGAGTGTGCCGGGTCACCTTCGAAGCCGGATTCGTAGGGGCCGCGCCACCGGGAGTCGGCGCCACCAGGCGGCTCAACCTTGAGGACATCGGCCCCGAGGTCAGCGAGCACCCGGCCAGCCAGTTCCGCCCGCGACGTCGACAAATCGAGGACGCGAATCCCCTCGAGCGGGCCTGTCGCTAGCTCCTGCTCGTCACCCGTGACGCGGAACTCTACCCGATTCGCCTTCGCGGCGCAGCAACCAGGGGCTGGAGGCTCGGCGGGAGAGACTATCGCCGGTATACTCCCGGCCATGCCGATAGCACCCGGAAGTCCCGGCGCGAGTGAGCGCTACACGTTCGATGTCGTGGTCGTCGGAGGAGGGGTTGCGGGGCTCTGCGCGGCGATGACGGCCCGCCAAAACGGCGCCGAGGTCGTGCTGCTCGAAAAAGCGCCGCGCGACGGACGCGGCGGGAACACGGCCTTCGCAGACGCGCAGATGCGCTTCCCGCACGAAGCCGACGAGTACGGCGGCCGCGACTATTCGGTCGATGAGATGTACGCGGACCTGATGCGGATCTCGCGCGGGCGGGCGAACCCGGACCTCGTCCAGGCGCTTTGCGAGAACGCCCGCGCGGCGGCCGAGTGGCTCACGGGACTCGGGCTGGAGTGGGAGCCGGGATACCCGCACACGGCCGGCTACCGCCGAAGCCCGCAGGCGGGGGGGAAGGGCCTGGTCGACCTGCTGCACCGGCGGTTGGAGGCGGCGGGCGGGGTCGTCAGCTACGACACGGGGGCGACCGACCTGATCGTTGACGGGCAGCGGCGGATCGTAGGGGTGCGTGCAGCGGGGCCGGAGGGGGTGGTCGACATCGAGGCGCGCGGAGGCGTCGTGCTCGCCTGCGGGGGATTCCAGGCGAACGTGCAGATGCGCGTCCAGCACCTCGGGCGGTTCGCGGACTCGCTCATCCTGCGCGGGAGCCGGTACAACACCGGAGAGGGGCTGATGATGGCGATAGCGGCCGGGGCACAGGCGGCAGGGCAGTGGGGCGACTACCACTCGGCGGTGCTCGACGCGCGGTCGCCGCGGATCGAGTGCGGGGTGACGGCGCTCTACAACTACCAGATGGGCATCTTCGTCGACCAGGACGGGCGGCGATTCATCGACGAGGGCGAGGACTTCCGGGACCACACCTATGTGAAGTTCAGCAAGCAGATCGTCGAGCACGCGGGCGGCGAGGCGTGGTGCATCTTCGACCAGCAGGCGTACCAGCGGGAGGAGTTCGCCCGGGCCTGGCGGCCGGTCGGTCCCCCGTTCGAGGCAGCGACGCTGAAGGAACTGGCGGAGCAGATCGGCGTGCCGCGCGAGAACCTGATGGAGACGGTCGGCGACTTCAACGCAGCCGTGCAGCCGGGCGAGTACAACCTCGACCGGCTCGACGGGAAGCGGACGGCCGGCATCACGCCGCCGAAGAGCAACTGGGCGTTGCCGCTGGATCAGCCGCCGTACATCGCGATCCCGGTGACGGGCGGGATCACGTTCACGTTCGGCGGGCTGAAGTGCGACGCCTCCGCCCGCGTGATCGACACGCGCGGAAAGGTAATGGAGGGTCTGTACGCCGCCGGGGAGACGATGGGCGAGTTCTTCTACTACAACTATCCCGGCGCGAGTTCGGTCATCCGGGGAGCGGTGTTCGGGCGAATCGCGGGGGCGCACGCCGCCGGACGCGTCGGGGAGTGAGCAACATCGAACTCCGTGAACCGACGGCCGACGACGTCGAGTGGCTCAACGCCGCCGACAGTCTGGAGGGCCGCGGGGAGTTCAATGACTTCGGCCTGCCCCCCGGTGACCATGCGCGCGAGGCCGAGGAGGGTTTCATCACATCCAGCCGGGGGACGCTGATCATCCAGGCGGGGGATGGCACGCGGCTGGGGAGCGTCAGTTGGCGGCCGTCGATGTACGGGCCGGACGAGCGTTCGCGGGCATGGCAACTGGGGATCGCGCTGCTGCCGGAGGCGCGCGGGCATGGCTACGGCGGGCAGGCGCTCCGGCTCTGTGCGGACTACCTGTTCGAGCACACGCAGGTGACTCGCATCGAGGGCCAGGTCGACACCGAGAACACGGCGGGACTTCGGGCGATGGAAAAGGCGGGTTTCCGGCGGGAGGGTGTGGCCCGCGGCGCCCAGTTCCGGCATGGGGCCATGCACGACCTCGCCGTCTTTAGCCGCGTGCGGGGCGACCCCTGACGCCAGTCAACTCCGCGACTGGTAGATCGGGAGCGGAAAGAGCGAGGCGAAGATCTCGATCTGGAGTTCTTGGAGGTGGGGGGCCCACTGTTCCCAGGTCCCGCGCGCGTATGCGGCCTCCGGGCTGGCGAGGGCTGGCTGGACCTGTTCCGCATCTTCGAAGGTGTAGAAGCCGAGACGCGTGCCGGCGGGCGTTCTGCCGCTCTGGACGACGGCGATTCCCGGGATCTTGCGGACGTCCTTGAGGTGGGCCTCCCGGAACCAGCGTTCGAAGCGGTCACGCGCTTCGTCGACGGGGCGGGCGCGCAGCAGGAGGAAGGGGCGTCCGTCGTTCATCCCAACTACTTTTGCACGAGGCGCAACACAAGCGCGATTGCCGGTTCGAGCGGAAAGCGTGTGTCGACCACGAGGTGGGATTGGGGGATGTGCCCCGCGCGGCCCTGCATCAGTTCGAACACACCTACATCCGCCTGCGAATGGCCCGTCCGCGGTGCCGCGAGCCTCCGCCGTGCCTCCTCCGGCGGAACGGTCAGGCGGACGATGACGAGCGCGGCGTCGTGCTGGTCCGCGAGCCGGACGAACGGCCGGCGGTCGTCCGAGGTGAGGCTGGTCGCATCGAGGAGGGCGTTTCGGCGCGACGCGAGCGCGCGGCCGGCCCGGTTTTCGGCAATCCGGAAGACGCGGGCGCTTTCGTCGCTGGTGTACGCGGGGCGGCGGGCGAGGCTGCGGCGGATGGCGTCGCTTTCGACATGTTCGAAATCGAGCCGTTCAGCGAGTCGGCGGGCGAAGGTGGTCTTACCTGTGCCGGGATAGCCGGAAAGGAGGATGAGGGCGGGTCGTGCTGGTAGAAAATTGCCGCTGGTCATGCGCTATGCTAGGGTTTAGTAGTTCACACAAAGGCAAAAGGAAGAAGCAAGAGCAAGGTTGCTGACCAAAGAGCGCAAAGACGATCTGATCCGGGAATTCGCTACACACGAAGGTGACACCGGCTCCCCGGAAGTTCAGGTGGCCATCCTCACTGAGCGAATCAAGTATCTGACGGACCACCTCAAGGCGAACAAGCATGACTATCATACCCGGCGAGGGTTGCTGATGCTTGTCGGCCAACGGCGGCGTCAGCTTCGCTACCTCAACAACCGCGACGTGAACCGCTACCGCGAAGTCATCGCCCGGCTCGGCCTCCGCAAGTAAGCGGGGGCTTTTGTTCGTCAGCCGCCAGTAGCCCACAGGCCAGCATTTCGCGATTGCCGTGTCCTTTGCCACCGTCCCCCAGTCAGCGGGACGGCCGAATCGAACCCGGAGAGCCCGAAGGAAGGGTATCCGGGGCATTGCCGTAGAGCAGGTAGAGAAAAAGAGAAGGAATGAATACCTACGAACTAGAAGTTGGGGGCAAGACCCTCACAATCCAGCATGGCATCCTCGCCGAACAGGCGAATGGCGCCGTCACGGTGCGCCAGGGCGACACCGTCGTGCTCGTCACGGCCTGCATGGCCGAACCGCGGGAAGGCATCGACTTTTTCCCGCTGACGATCGATTACGAAGAGCGGCTGTACGCAGTCGGCAAAATCCCGGGTGGCTTCCCGCGCCGTGAAGGCCGGGCGAGCACCGACGGCGTCCTTGCGATGCGTCTGACGGACCGACCGCTGCGTCCCCTGTTCCCGAAGGGTTTCCGGAACGAAGTGCAGATCATCGCGACGACGCTTTCGGCGGACCGCGAACACCAGCCTGACACGCTCATCACGATTGGGGCCAGCGCGGCGCTCATGATTAGCGACATCCCGTTCAGCGGGCCTGTCAGCAGCGTGAGAGTGGGCCGGGTGAACGGCGAGTACGTCGTCAACCCCACCTTCGAGCAGGCCGAAGAAGGCGACCTCGACATCATCGTCGCCGGTACGAACGAAGCGGTCGTGATGGTCGAGGCGGGAGCCAGGGAAGCGTCCGAAGAAGCCGTCCTCGAGGCGATCGAGGTGGCGATGGAAGCGAACCGCGCCATCAACCAACTGCAGGAACAGATTGCCCGGGAAGCGGCGCCGGTCAAAAAGGCGTTCAACCCGATTCCTGACAACAGCGCAGCGATCGAAGCGGTGCAGGAACACCTGAAGGACCGCATCGATGAACTGATCGGCACGGCAGCAAGCGAGCGCAGTGACGCCAACAAGGCGATCCGGCAGGAGTTGCAGGAGACGTTCGGCGAACGTTTCACCTCCTCGGAGGTCGGTGACGCGCTGTACAACGTGAT
>DATBWD010000038.1:0-2444 GCA_036515015.1 Tepidiformaceae bacterium | reverse complement strand
GCCTTCCCGCCGATGGCGGTGACATTGACTATCCGGCCGCCGCCGGCCTGCTGCAGATGGGGGATGGCGAGCCGCGAGACGCGGATGGCGCCGAAGAGCTTGAGGTCGAGGTCGGCCTGCCACGTCTCATCCGAGTGATTGAGGAACGGGCCCGCTGCGGCGGTCCCCGCGTTGTTGACGACGATGTCCAGCCCGCCGAGTTCGGCGACGGCGCGCTCGACCGCATCAGCGGCCCCCTGTGAGGAACTCACATCGGCCGAGACCCGTACCACCGTGGCGCCAGGTGCGAGCGCGAGAATCGCATCGTGGGCCGCCTGGAGGCCATCCGGGCGCCGAGCGACGATGGCGACGCGGGCGCCCTCCATGGCAAGCCTCGTGGCGGTCGCGAGCCCGATGCCCTTGCTCCCGCCGGTGACGATTGCGCGTTTTCCCTGGAGGCCGAGTTCCATCAGGCCAGCTCAAAGAGGGGGAGTGAGATGCCGCCTTCCTGGTCTTCCCAACGGAGCTTTACGCGCTGGCCGATCTTGATGCCAGTCGTCGGGTCTTCCACGCCGACGATGTTCGTCATGATCCGGAAGCCCTCATCGAGGTCGACGTAGGCGACGGCGTAGGCGCCCAGGTCGCGGAACGCGGGATGGCGGTTCTGACGGACGACGCTGAAGGTGTAGATGGTGCCTTCGCCCTTCGATTCCCGCCATTCCAGGTTGCTCGAACCGTTCCTGGGGTTATGTCGCCGGGGGTAGAAGACGACATCGCCCGTGTCCTTGTCGACCTGATACGTGAGCCTGTGCTCGCGGGTGGCATCCCAGAAGGGCTGCGTATCGGGTTCGGGGAATCGAGGCTGTGGTCGTGGCATGGCTAGTCTCCCGCCAGGATGATGGTGCCACCGGTGTGGCTGCTCGCGAGCATGCCCCCGTTGCCGTGAGCGACCGCCAGCCGGGCGCCGTCGACCTGCGAGGTCGACTGGCCGCGAAGCTGACGCGTGGCTTCGATGAGCAGGAAGAGCCCTCGCATGCCGGGATGGTTCGAACTGAGACCGCCCCCGTCGGTGTTGAGCACGGGTTTAAGCGGGCTCTTGAAATGGAGACGCTCACCGGCCACAAACGGACCGCCCTCGCCCTTCTTACAGAAGCCGAGGTCTTCGAGCATCATCAGAACCGTGATCGTGAACGAGTCGTAGATCATGGCGATGTCGATTTCCTGCGGGGTGACGCCGGCTTCGGCGAAGGCCTGTGGGCCAGACTGGGCCGCCGCGGAGACGGTGAGGTCGCCATCGTTCTCGACGTACTTGGTGGCCTCGCCGGAGCCGATGATCCAGACCGGCTTCTGCCGGCAGTCACGAGCGACTTCAGGCGAGGCGATGACGACCGCGCCGCCGCCATCGGAGACCATGCAGCATTCGAGCAGGTGAAGGGGGTCGGCGATGACACGCGAGTTCAGGACGTCGTCCACCGTGATCTCGCCGGTCCCGACGAACAGCAGGTCTTCCATCGCCTTGACGGCCTGTGGGTTGCGCACGGCGTGGGCCCGAGTGGCGACCGAGATGTGGGCGAGTTGTTCGCTGGTGGTGCCGTACTGGTGCATGTGGCGGTTGGCCACCATCGCGTAATTGGCGATGAGCGTCACTCCCCAGGGGTCGGTCATGTTTCCGAGCGGCGTTGGCGCGCCAGCACCCATCCCGCCACCGCCGGTGCCGATGGCCCGGGCGTCGCTGTGTGCCGTGGAGCCATAGGTGAGGAGTGCAACCTTCGCCTTGCCGGAGGCGATGTCGCGCCGCGCGTGAGCGGCGTGAAACTCATATGAGCTGCCACCCACGGCGGTGGTATCGATCACGTTCGGCTTCAGCCCGAAGTATTCCGACAGGCTGAGGCCCGACATCCCGCCGCCGTCCTGCGCGTCGTAGAGGGCATCGACGTCCTGCCACGAGAGTCCTGCGTCTTCGAGGGCGCGGGCCGCGGATTCGGCCTTGATTTGAAGTGGAGTGACCCCGGGTGCTTTTCGCAGTGGGTACTCGTAGATACCGACGATGGCGGCATCGCGCTGTTGGGAAGCCATAAAGCCTGGAACTCCGATTCGCTTTGGAAGCCCCGGCGGGGCTCTTTGGCGACTCTAAAGAGCCACCCGATGATCGTCAAACGGTCGGTCGCGGGGTGGCTGGGAGCGGCGGCTGGTGGTAGCGTTCGCCCGATTTGACGCTGGTTGTCCTCGCGCTGTCGTGGGTCCTCGGGATGGCCAGCGTGGCCCTCTGGGATGCGCCATGGTGGATGGCAGCCGCGTGGTGGCTGGCGCTCACGCCCGCCGTGCTTGCCCGCCGGGGCAGGCAGGCAGCGCTCCTCGCGCTCCTTGCGGCACTGTTTGCGGCCGGCGGAAGCTGGCGCTTCGAACAGTGGCAGGAGCGTCCGACTCCGGCGCTCTCCGGTTATGTCGGCCGGACCCTGCTGCTC
>DATBWD010000037.1:0-6890 GCA_036515015.1 Tepidiformaceae bacterium | reverse complement strand
ATCGCCCAGGAGCGCGGGCTGAAGGCCGCCCTCGCCTGGCGCGACGAACCGTTCAACGAGCATCTCGGAGAGCGGTAGGTCGCCTGACAGGCGAGGGCAGCGGGGAGACTCGCTAGAGCTCCTCGGGGTCGCCGCCCAGCGCGACGCGCCCTGCGTAAAACAGCATGGCTTCGGGCGTCAGCGGGTGGTGGGTGATCCCGCGGAAGTCGCGTGCGATGCGCTCGAGCGGGCACGACCGGTAGAACGATTGCCCGCCGGCGAGCGCCATGGCGGCCTCGATTGCGTTCCTTCCGTGTTCCGCCACAGCGCGCTTGGCGTGCTGCACCGTCAGGAAGTTTTCGAAGGTTGACTCGGGGTCGTCGCCGAGGCGATTGAGGGCGGCTTCGAAGGCAAGCCGTGCGACCGCATGTTCGTGATCGACGCGGCCGGCGAGGTAGTGGCGCTGCGGGTCGGAGCGGGAAGCCTGGCTCACGACGCGGAGCGCCTCGTCGCGGGCAGCCTGGACGAGCCCGAGGTAGACGCCAGTGATGATGGTGATGCCGTTGATGAAGGCTATCCGGATGAGCGGGTCGATCCTGTTGAGCGGTCGGTGCGCACCGACCTGGGCATCGCTGACGAAAACATCTTCGAGGAGCACGTCGTTGCTTCCAGTGCCGCGCATGCCGTGGGAGTCCCACGTATCGAGGACGTGGACGCCGGGGGCGCTCATGGGGATGCTGACGCCAAGGATCTCCTTCGGCTCGTCTTCGGTGACGGCCCAGGTGGCCATGATCGAGCCGACCGGGGACTGGCTCGCGAAGATCTTGCGGCCGGAAACCGAGTAGCCCCCTTCGACGCGGCGGGCGATGCCGGTCGGACGGACATGGTCGGAGCCGCCGGTCGAGATGAGGACAAGGCCTTCATCGGCGATGCGGCGGAGCGTCTTTTCGGTGGGGGCGCCGTGGCGATAGCGCCAGGCGAGCGTGGCGACGCTGTGCGTGTGCATCGAACTGGCGAGCGATGTGCTGCCGCAGAACCGGGCGAGGTCGTGGTGAGCGAACGTGAGTTCGCGCAGGCCGGCCCCGAGTCCGCCAAGTTCCTTCGGGACCCCGGCGGAGAGGAAGCCCGCGGCTTTCAGGGCCGCGAACGATTCGGACACGAACGTGCCGTCGACGTCGTGGGTGGCGGCGTGGGCCGCAAGGGTAGGACCGACTTCTTCGACGATGTCTGCGAGGGTGCGAGTGGGTGCAACATCATCGGCGGGTTGGGTGACCATTTGGGGCGTTCCTCCTTTGGAGTGGGGCCAATTGTGTTCCTTTGCGGGTTCCAGGGGAAGTACAAGAATTGGACTGGTCGCGGCAGGCGATGTGGGCCACACTGCGCACATGGCCGTGACGCCCCAGTACTGTCCCGTTGCAATGGCCACAGAGATTGTCTCGGACCGGTGGACGCCGCTGATCCTGAGGGAGTTGATCGTTGGCGCGCACAGCTTCAGCGAGATCCACAAGGGGATCCCCCACCTTTCGCGGACTCTGCTCTCCGAGCGGCTCAAGCAACTGGTGAGCCACGGCATCATCGAGCGGCGGGAGGCGCAGGGCGGCCGGCCGAAGTACTGGCTGACACCCGCGGGGCAGGACCTCCAGGACCTGATTTTCGGGCTGGGCGAGTGGGCCATCCGCTGGGCGTATTTCACCGACCCCACGGAGAAGCAACTCGACAACACGCACCTGATGTGGAGATTCCAGCGGGGCGTGGTGCGAGAGCGCTTGCCGGACCGGCGGGTGGTTGTGGAGTTTGTGCTCACCTGCCCGGGAGGTGCGATCGAACGCATCTGGCTGGTGATCGAGCCGGACGAGGTCGACACCTGTTTGAAGCCGCCCGCGTTCGAGACAGACATCGAGGTGCGGACCACGAGCCACGAGTTGCACCGGATATGGCTGGGCAGGACCACCATGGAGGAGGCGATCCGGGCCGGGACCTTGCAGGTCGAGGGGCCGCCGGCGATGGTACGGGACCTTCCGCAGTGGTTCTCGTTCAGCCCCTTTGCGCCGACGGTGAGGCGCGCGGTGGAGGCGGCCGGGTAGGGCAGGGCACGTGCTCGGGGACGCCGGGAAACCGCGTTTTACTCCCACGGAACCTTTCCGCGCGCGGCATCGTCCTTCTGGATGAGAACCACTCACCAAAGGACATCCATCCAATGAACCGGATTCGCACAAGTACCTGGATTGCCCTGGCGGCGTTGCTTGCGCTCGGCCTCGCGCTGGGCACGGTTGCCGCGCGCAGCATGTGGAGCGACGACGACGTGCCCGTGGCCGGGGACGACGGTGACCTCGCCGCCGGCGGGGGCACAAGGCTGGGCTTCACGCTCAACGACGCCCGGCTGGACCTGGCGGAAAAGCTGGGCATTTCGCCCGACACGATCGAACTCGTCAGCCTGACGCATGCGGGCTGGGGCGGCTGCCTCGGGGTCGAAGTCGAAGGGCAGGCCTGCACGGCGCAGTTCATCCCGGGTCTCGTCGCCATCATGAAGGCGGACGGCAAGGACTACCGCTACCACTTCGGCGACGACCGCTTCATCGCGACGGACTTCGTCGAAGGCACGGCCGTCGACGGTCTGCCGGTCGAGGACGAACTGAAGCTGAACGTCGAGAACCTGCTCGATGGCGCGCCGGATTCCTGGCAGCAGGTCGAGGCCCGCTAACCGGACAGGCCAACCAGTGTGAAAGAGGGTCTGCCGCAACGGCAGGCCCTCTTTGTTGTGGCGCGCGACGCCTCAGACTCCGGCCGTCAGCCAGCGCTCCAGCCCATCCTTGAGGCGCACGTCCACCAGTTCCACCCGTCCGCCATGGGGATTCAGGTGATAGGCGAACCCGGAAAGCTGGCCGTCGGCGCTCATGCCACCGACTTCGAAGGCCATACCCTGCGACTCGAGGTGGCGCCGCTCCCCTTCCAGGTCATCGACCCAGAACGCGACATGATGCAGCGCGTTCCCACCAGCGGCCGACCACACGGAGTCGGCCGGCCCCTCAATGAACTCCAGCCATGGGGGCCCCTGGCGTGTGAACGCCAGCCGGAGACTGACAGGCTTGCTCCCGGCGGGCACGAGCACCTCGGTGTTCATCGCTCGGACGCTGGTCCATTCGTAGCCCAGCGACGTCCCAAGTTCGTCCATCGCCCTGTCGAGATCCTGGACCACGACTCCAATGTGATAGATCCGCGTCGGGTCGATCATGCCGGGATTGTACTCCCGTCCCTCTTACGGCGGTTCGTCGAAGCGGCACGCTGCTGCGCAGCGCCTCTCGCGTCTGCCGGGCTACGAGAGTCCGGATCTTTACCATCGGGTAGGGTGCGTCCGCTGGCGCCGGCGGTATGCTTCGCGCGTGAAACCGCAAAGCCCAACTTCGATGGCCGAACGGCTGCGCGAGGACTACGGCTGGACTCCTCGCCAGCGGGAGGTCCTCGATCTCGTGGCGTGTGGGAGGTCGAACACCGAGATCGCGGAAGCGCTCGGCATTTCGCTCGACGGAGCGAAGTGGCACGTCAGCCAGATCCTTTCGAAGCTGAACTCGGATTCGCGGGAAGAAGCGGCGGAGTACTGGCGGCGCTACAACGGCCTCGCGCCACGGTTCGCGCGGATCTTCCGGGGGCTGTCAGTGTCCTCCGGGGTGCGCTGGGGCGCAGGTGTCGCCGGGGTGGCGGTGGCCGTCGTGGCGCTGGTGGGCGTGCTCCTGGTCTCGGCTGGCGATGATGACAACGAACTGACTGCCGCAGGCGATGGTTCGCCCACTGCGACCGGGACGCCGACCACGGAAGCGACGGCGACCACGCCGCCCAAAGCAGTGGGGACTCCTGCGTCTCCGGGCGACTTCACCGTTCGAAGGGGCGATCAACTGCTGGTTTGCGTGGCGGCCCACCCGGACCTCGGCACAGCCGAAGAGTTTGCGATGGCGTCGGCATTGCTGGCGCAAATCGAAGCGCAGGAGCGAGACAACCCGCTCTGGCAGTCAAGCGCGATTGGGGGTAAGCCGGGAGTGGTGGCGGCAGGCTGCCCGGGCGGTTATCGCGCGCCGCCGGACGACATCGGCAGGAGCGTCAAGGAGACAGTTCCCGGTGCGCGAACAACTAATCCGTCCGCCTTTCCCACACACTTCTTCGTGCTGCCGGACTCGATGGCCCACCTACTGGGGAGCCGCCTCTACGGGCGAGCGGCTCTTGAAATGGCTTGCGAGGGCCACAACTGCGGCGAGGTGACAACGGCGATCTACGCACCAGCAGCCTCGTTTCGTGATCCCGCAGTGCTGCGCTCGATCTTAACCGGAGCAATCCCGTTGACCGATGGCCTTCCCTCTTCCGATGAGTACCCGCTCGGCCACCCTGAGTGAGCCAGACCACTAGGGCAACGATTCGCAGGCGACGCCGTCGAAGTCGCCGTCGAGGCGGTTGATGTTGGTGGGGTCGTAGGTTTCGTGGAAGGCCTGGGCGGCGGCGTGGGTGGAGAAGTCGGAGCAGTTGCAGGTGTTCTGTCCGGCGACGTAGCAGGCGGGCGGCGAGCCGCCGACTACGGGTAGCGGCGTGGCCTCCGTCGGGGTGCTTGCTATCGGCGCAGCGTCCGTCGGGGTGCTCGCCGGGCCGTCGCCCCAGATGCCGAGGCCGGCCTCACGGGCACGCTGCTGGGCGGGAAGGTAGCGGCTCTCGACGTACTTCACATCGGGCGGGTAGGTGATGACCTGGGCGAGGCCGGCGAGCAGGAGCGCCTCGTTCACGAAGGTGCCGTCTTCGAGCCAGACATAGCGGAGCAGGCGGTCGTAGCGGTCGCGCTCGGTGATGTCCTTTTCGAGGCAGACCCGTCCGGAAGCCAGGAGTTCGTTGTTGTAGGCGGAGGCTTCCGGCCCGAACGGTTCGACGCCGCGGGTCGGGTGGCGGGTCTCCGGGGTGTCGACGCCGATGTAGCGGACGGTGTCCTGGCGGCCGTCGATGTTGACGGCGATGGTGTCGCCATCGATGACGCGGACGACGTCGGCCCAGGCGCACGTGGGGAGCTGGCCGGCGGAAGGGGAAGCGGCGCCATCCGCTGTGGGAATCGCGGTCGCCGCTGCCGGGGCGGTGGTCGCCTGGCGGGTGGTGGCCACCCGCGTTACCGAGGAGGTGGGCGGCGTCGCCTGTTCGACTTCGACCTCGCAGGCGGCGAGGAGCAGCAGCGCAGCGACAAGCGCGAGCCAGGGCAGGCGGATCATGATGCGGCTCCCGGGTCGCCGGGTTCGACTTCGACCACGGCGGGAGCGTAGCGCCGAAGGGGCTCTGTCACAAAGAGGGCCATGACACCGGCGCCGGCAACGCCGATCGCCGCCGCCGCGATCGAGGCGAAGCCGAGGGTGGACGCTCCCGCCACAGCACTGACGACGACCGGTCCGCCGGCGGTGCCGATGTCGCCGATGAGGCGCCAGACGCCGAGGAACTCACCCCGTCCGATGGTCGGCGAGAAGTCGGCGCCGAGGGTCATGACGATGCCGCTGCCCATGCCGTTCCCGAACCCGATGAGGAGTCCGGCAAGGGGGAGTCCCAGGAACCCGCCGGTCAGCGGGACAAGGAAGAGGCCGGCCGACATGAACAGCAGGCAGGGGACGGCCGTGACCTTTCGGCCCCAGCGGTCCATGACGATGCCGACGGGGTAGAACATGACCATGTCGAGGCCGGAAGAGATGCCGAAGATGACGCCGATTTGGGCGGCATCGAGGCCGATGCTTTCGCCCCAGAGCGGGATGATGACCTGGCGGCCGGTCCGCAACACCTGGATGGCGATGGTCGCGGTCCCGGCAGTGAGGAAGACGTTCGCGTTTTCGCGGAGGATGCGGGGGACACTGTGGGGGACCCCGCCGTGCGAGACATCGGTGTGCGACTGGGGCTCGCGGACGGCGAGATAGAGGACGGCGCTGGCGGCGATGGCGAGCACAGCCTGGATGACGAAGGCCGCTTCGAGACCGAAGGAGATGGCGGCGAAGCCGCCGATGAACGGCCCGGCAAAGTTACCGATCCGGTTGGAGCCGCCGAGGAGCGAGAGGGCTCGACCACGCTGATGGCCAGGCACGGCATCGGTAACGTAGGAGAGGCGGCCGAGCAGCCAGACCGACCAGCCGCAGCCCATGACGAAGATGAGCACGCCATACACGGCGATGGACGGGCTGAGGGAGGCGCCGAGGGCGGTGATGGCGAGGGCGAAGGTGGCGATGACCATCGCGTTGCGTTCGCCGAAGCGGGAGACGAGCATCCCGGCGGGGACATCGAAGACCATGGTGCCGATGCCGCGGAGGGCGACGATGAGTCCGGCGACGGCGACGGAGGCCCCGAGTTCGCGTGCGAACAGGGGGATGACGGGGAGGACGGCTCCCTGCCCGACGGCGAACAGGAACGTCGGGAGGTAGACGGGGAGGAAGAGTTCCCGGAATCCCGAGGGTGGCTTGGCACTCAGCAACGGGGAGAGTGTACCGCCGGGCGGGGCTAGGGGGTGCGGGTGGCGAGGGCCCTCTGGTAGAGTGCCCCGATGCGGACGGATGACGGCTCAGCCGCGGCTGCGCGGCTCAAGAGTTACACCGGGCAGGCGATTGTCGCGCTGGTGGTGTACTTCATCTTCTGGCCGGTCGGGCTTGTCCTGAACCTGGTCTGGCGGTCCGAAGCGAAGCGGATGGAGCGGGTGGCGGGGACGAGTCTGCCGGGGGTGGGCTGCCTGACGTGGCTGCTGGTGTTCCAGATCGTGCTCGCGGCGTTCATGGTGTTGCTGGTGCTCGGGGCGATCGCGTACTCGAGCTAGCGGGCGAGGTGGCCGAGGCCGGAGCGGATCTTTTCGAACGAGGAGCGAGACTGGGGCGGCGTGCGGCCGGGGGAGCCGGCGGGCACGAGAGTGGTCTGCTCCCGGG
>DATBWD010000036.1:0-2888 GCA_036515015.1 Tepidiformaceae bacterium | reverse complement strand
GATCGCCATCGCGTAGTTGGGCACCCGGCCGGTTTGCAGTAGTTTCAGGACACCACCGGAGTAGTCGGTCACCTGGGCGGAGCCGTCGACACCCGTGTCGTTGACCACGTAGCGGTCGAACCACGAGACCATGTAGCTGATCCCGAGGATGACGCGGTCGATGACGGTCTGGTAGGCCTCATCGAAATAGAACTTGTTGCGCATGGCCTCATAGAGCGCGGGCTGGGCTTCGGCCGCGCGGGTGGACTTCTCCAGGCGGTTCCCCCAGTAGACCCAGGCTCCGACGGCGATACCGGCCGCCGCGAGCACGAGCGAAAGCGCGGCGAAGGTCCAATCGATGTGGTAGCGGTGCGGCCCTTCTTCGGGAAGGAAGATGAATTCGGTGATCCCGCCCGGGAACCCGATGGCCGTGCCGACCTGGTGGAAGAAGACGAACCCGGCGACAACTGCAAGCACGGCGAGGACGATCAGCGGTCCGGTCATGACCGCCGGGGACTCATGCGTATGGTCATAGATGTGGCGGTCGCGCGGTTCGCCAAGGAAGGTGCGGATGAAGAGCCTCGTCGTGTAAAACGCCGTGATGATCGCGGCGATGGCGAGGATGATCAGCGCCCAGAGGCCCCACTTGTCGTTGAGGACGACGAAGATCTCGTCCTTGCTCCAGTAGCCGGCGAGCGGCGGGAGGCCGGCAAGGGCGAGCGACCCGACGAAGAAGGTCGCGGCCGTGATGGGCATCTTTCGCCAGAGGCCGCCGAGTTCACCCATCTCCTGGTGGTGGTGCGTGGCATGGATGACCGAGCCGCTGCCGAGGAAGAGGAGCGCCTTGAAGAAGGCGTGCGTCATCAGGTGGGCCATCGCGACGGCGGGGTGGCCGGTGCCGAGTGCGACGAACATGAAGCCCAACTGGCCGACGGTCGAGTAGGCGAGCACCTTCTTGATGTCGGTCTGGGCGATGGCCATGAAGCCGGTGATGAGCGCCGTGATCAGGCCGACGATGGTGATGATGAGCAGCGTGCCATCGGCCACTTCGAAGAGCGGGATGAGGCGGGCGACGAGGTAGACGCCTGCGACGACCATGGTGGCGGCGTGGATGAGGGCGCTGACGGGCGTCGGGCCTTCCATGGCGTCTGGCAGCCAGACGTGGAAGGGCACCTGGGCGCTCTTGCCCATGGCCCCGAGGAAGACGAAGAGCATCGAGACGAAGAGGTAGGTGCTGCCATAGCCGCCGGCCTCGGCGAATTCGATGATTTCGTGGATGTTGAAGGTGCCGGCGCCGCGCCAGAGCAGGATGATACCGATGAGGAGGCCGACGTCGCCGACGCGGGTGGTGATAAACGCCTTTTTGGCGGCCTCGGTAGCGCTGCGCTTTTCCCAGTAGAAGCCAATGAGCAGGAACGAACAGACGCCGACAAGTTCCCAGGAGATGTAGACGAGGAGCAGGTTGTCGGCCATGACGAGGAGGAGCATCGAAGCGGCGAACAACTGGAGGACGGCGAAGAACCACCAGTAGCGGGGCTCACCCTTCATGTAGCCGACCGAGAAGATGTTCACCATCAGCGAGACGGTGGTGATGACCGCGAACATGACGATGGTTATCGGGTCGACGGCGATGCCCATGCGGAGCGCGAAATCGCCAACCTCAGTCCAGGCGATGTCCCTCGTGACGGCGGAGGCGCCGTCGCCCACGCCGAGGTAGTCGGGGAGCAGGGCCAGGAAGAGGACGAAGGACGTACCGATGGCGAGGACGCCAAGAAAGTCCCCCTGGCGGGGGAGGTACCGGCCCACGAGGGCGAGCAGAACGAACATGCCCGCCGGGACTGCGGCGAGCAGCCATGCGTGTTCAGCGCTCATTCTTCTGGTACGGCCCCTTCTACCACTTCATGGTTGCCGCTTCGTCCACGTTGCTGGTGGAGCGTGTGCGGAACAGGCGAATGACGATAGCCAGCGCCAGGCCGACCTCAGCGGCGGCGACGGTGATGATGAACAGTGCGAAGATCACTCCGGTGATTCGATCCGGGTCCAGGTGGGACGCGAACGCGACGAAGTTCAGGCTCACGGCGTTCAGCATCAACTCGACGCTCATGAGGATCATGACGGCGTTGCGACGTGCGAGGACGCCATAAACGCCCAGCGAAAAGAGGATGGCGCTGAGCGCGAGGTAGTTTTCGAGTGGGACCATCGCTACTCGCTCTCCTCCTGTCGCGCGAGGATAATCGCCCCCACAAGAGCTACCAGCAAGAGTGCGGACACGAGGATGAAGGGCGCGCCGAAGTCGCGGAAGAGTACCTCGCTGATGGCCTGGATGCTGATGCCCGGCGGCTCATCGACTGCATCCGGCCAACTCGTCGCGACCGCGACGGTGACGAGGATGACGGCGAGGACGGCCGCGACGAGCAGGGCGAAGGGCGCCTGCGGGCCGTTGATGCGCTCCCCGCTGGTCATGCGCGTGAGCATCAGTGCGAGCAGGATGAGCACCGTCACCGCGCCGCCATAGATGAGCAACTGGACGAGCGCGATGAATTCGACAGTCAGGAAGATGTACATCGCGGCGACGCCGGCGAGGCTGAGGATGAGGAAGATGGCGGAGTGGATGACGGAGCCAGAAGCGACGACGCCGATGCTGGCAGCGACGATGAGCGCCGCGAAGATCCACCAGAGCACTTCAGTCATTACTCGACACCCCACTTCCTGCGCACTTCAGCGACGGCGGCCTCGGGGTCCTGGCCGGCGGCGATGGCGGCTTCACGGGCCTGGCGCTCTTCCCGCATTCGCCGGGCCCGCAGTTTGTTCGGTGAATTCGGGTCGCCCTGGCCGCCGGCGGCAGGCGGAGGAGCGGCAGCAGGCGCCGGCGGGGGCGCCGCAAGAGCAGCGGCTGCGGGGGCGGCGGC
>DATBWD010000035.1:0-4658 GCA_036515015.1 Tepidiformaceae bacterium | reverse complement strand
CGATGGCCCGCGTGTAGAGGGCGATCTCGTCGCGGTACTGCCACCAGTTCCGCCGCACCCGCGCGGCGGCGATGATGCGCTCGACGTCGTCGGGCGCGGCGGCGAGCCCTGAGTCGGCCCGGGCGATCTCGCCGGTGGTGTCCTGCCGGGCGAAGAGGGGCTCGCCCAGAAGGGAAGTGGTTTCGGGCTTGGGTGGTGGCGCTTCGGTGCAGGCGGCGAGGGAAATGGCGAACAGGAAGAAGGCGCGGCGCATGGGCGGTCTTGGGGTGAGGTCTGCGGCACGCTACGGGGCCACGCGGGTGGCCGCAAGGCCTGGCGTTCTACGTCTCGGGGGCCGGGGCTGATACATTCCGTCGATGCGTATCACCTTCGGCCGGCTCGCTGTCGGCATGGTCTTGGTCGGGACCTCGTGCACGCGAGGGGGAGAGTTGACCCGTTCCGACGTGACCGTCAGAGGCGAGCCGGGTGCGCCGCTGCCGGGCCTGTCGGCTGACGAGCTCGCACGATTCGAGGCAGGGCGGGCGGCCTTCTCCAGGCTCTATACCCCGGAAGAGGGGTTGGGACCGCTATACACCGAGAACTCCTGCAACGCCTGTCACCACGAGCCCGAGACGGGAGGGGGCGGTGGGGTGCCGGACACCCACGCCTCGCGGTTCGTCGAGCCGGACTCCTGCGACACGATGCGCGAGGAAGAGGGGTTTATCAGACGGGAGGCGACGCCCCTGATGCGGCCGTTTGCCGCGGACCGGAAAGAGCGACCGGCGGGCGCCACCGAAATCGGCAGGTTCTTTTCCCCGCAGTTGTACGGGCGCGGCCTGATCGAGGCCATTCCAGACCAGTCGATCATGGCATTGGCCGACCCCGACGATCGCGACCAGGATGGCATCTCCGGTCGCGTGTCCCGGTTGGCCGACGGCCGTCTAGGGCGGTTCCGCCGGAAAGCCGACCGCGCCGCCATCCGTGACCTGGCGGAGGCGGGGGCACGGTTCGCCCTCGGCCTCACCACGCCTGAATACCCCACCGAGTTGCCCTATCGGGGAAGACCGTTGCCGCCCGGGGTCGACCCGGCTCCCGATCCCGAGATCGATTCCGCGGTCACCGCGGCGATGGTGGATTTCATCCGATTCCTGGCGCCACCCGCGCGAGCGGCGCCGGTGGACGAGGCGGACCGGCGCGTGATAGCGCGCGGTGACCGGGCCTTTCGCGTGATCGGCTGCGCCGACTGCCACGTCCCCAGGTTGCTGACCGGACCGAACCAGGTGGCCGCCCTCGACCGGAAAGTGGTCCCGCTGTATTCCGATCTGTTGCTGCACGATATGGGGCCCACCCTCGCCGACGTGTGCGGCCCGTCGGCCACGCCGGCCGAGCTCCGAACCGAGCCGCTGTGGGGGTTGCAGTATCGGCGGAGGTTCATGCACGACCGCCGCGCCCTGTCCATGCGAGAGGCGATAGGTCTCCACGGCGGTGAATCCGCGGCCTCGCGCCATGCCTACTTCCGACTGGACATCGAGACCCAAGAGGCGGTGACGAGATTTCTCTGGACCCTCTAGGGACGCTATGGTCCTGAGGTCCGAGCCAGGCTGTCGCTCAGCTTCATGCGAGCTACGGGTTGCTTCTCGTCGCTGTCCTGCCTTTCCCGTAGGTCGCCGTCCGGGCGTCTTCGATGACGCCGGCCCAGTTGAGTCCGAAGGCGAAGTCGTAAGCATGGCCCTGGGCATCGACGTAGGCCTGCATGTCGCGTGGCGTGTCTTCGTACTGCTCTTCGACAGTTTGCATGTTCGCCGGCATCTGGAAGGGCAGGAGGCCCGAGGGCTCGGCGGCACCGGTCAGGATGTCGAGGATCGCCTGGTCCTGCACGCCGAAGCTGACGAGGATCGCGTTGGCATTCGGCTCGAGTTCCGACACCACGGTGGGGTTGGACAGGTTGAGCACTACGATGACGGGCTTCCCACCCATCGCTTTGCGGGCGTCGAGGACCGCGTGCAGGTCGGTCACATTCGAGGCGGTCACGGTCTTGCCCCGGTACGAACGATTGGTGGACCGTTCCAGCGGATCCCCGCCGGCGATGCTCGTGGCACGGGCGTGCGTCGCCGTGTAGGTGCCATACTGGAGAGTGATCGGCACATACCCGTTGCCGCCGGCCGCCACATCGGCTCTGTCGTATCCGTTTGCTAACCCCATCATCGCGGCTGACTCAGGGCTGTTGATGACGACGAGGGCTGCGTCTGCACCACGCGGATCATTCGTCACGTCGAAGTACTTCCTCGCGATCTCCAGGTCGAGCGGATCCACGTCCCGGGCGGGAAGCTGGTTGCCGAAGAAATCCCGGCTTGCCGGCACGTGGCGCTTCGGGATGTATATCCTGGCGGCGCGCTTGAGCGGCAGAACACCGCCCTGATTCTTCAGCAAGACCAGCGACTTGAGCTGCGCTTCGTATCCGGCCTTCATGAAGTTGGGCCGGCCCACGGTGGCGACGGTGTGCGCCACATCGAGGTAGGGGTTCTCGAACAGGCCGGTGCGGAACATGTTCCTGAGGAGACGGACCGCGGACGCCTCGAAACGCGCGCGCATGAACGCCTCGCCGTGCTCCCGCACGCCCGTCTGGTAGGCTTCGATGACCGGCTTCGCGTCGTTGTTGCCACCGAACTGATCCACGCCGGCCATCAGGGCCTCGTAGTGCCGCTGAGCCTCAGACAGACCTTCCACGCCCCAGGGCATGCCGCCAAAGACGTCTACACCAGCTTCGTCGCGCGTGACCCCCCAATCGGTGCACACCACGCCGTCGTAGCCGTACCTCCCCCGCAGCAGGTCCGCGAGCATGTAGGTACTGAAGTTGTTGCCCACGTTCTCGCCGCGCGCGGTATCCTGATTGAAGGAGATGGTGTAGTACGGCATGACCGCCGCCGCCGCGCCCGTTTCGCCTTCCAGCTTGAACGCCCCCTCCGTGAACGGAATCAGGTGGAGCGCGAAGTTGTTGCCGGGATAGATGGCATACTTGCCGAGGCCGAGGTGTGCGTCTCGTCCAGCTTCGCCTGCCCCCCCGCCGGGCCAGTGCTTGACCATGGCGTTCACGCTCTCATAGCCCCAGCCCCTGGCGATTTCCGCGTCTCCACCGGAGGTCTGAAACCCGTCCACATACGCGCGCGCCATCTCTGTTGCCAGGGCCGGATCTTCCCCGAAAGTGCCGCTGAAGCGTGACCAGCGCGGTTCGGTGGCCAGGTCAATCTGTGGCGACAGCGCCGTCGTGATGCCGAGGGCCCGATACTCCAATGCCGCGATGTGGCCGAACTGCCGCACGATGGCGGGGTCGACCGTCGCGGCGAGACCGATCGAGTTCGGCCACCGGGAGATGTCCCCCTCGGAACCCGCGTTGTACTCGGCAATCGCCCGCGCTTCGTGGCGCGGGTCCGAGCTGTTGTTGGCCGGAATCCCGAGCCCGATGCCCTCCACCAACGCCTGGACGTTGTTATTCCAGCGCGCCGCCACCTCAGGGCTTTCTACCGTCGTGATCAACACATGCCTCAGGTCATCGTTGGTCAGGAAGTCCTTCTGGTCGTCGGAGAGGTCCCACGCGTTCGCGCCGCTCTCGGCGAACGGCTTCCCGCCGTAGGTGCCGCGAAACCATCCACCTGCCCCGGGAATGGCTTGGTGAGCGCTGTAGAGCATGAGGCCGGCGATCTGCTCGACAGACATCTTGGACGCCAGGTCCTTCGCCCGCTCAGAGGCGGAGAGGCGCCAGTCCTCGTACGGGTCCAGCGCTCCGTTCCGGTTCAGGTCCTTGAACGCGAACCGCTCAACGGTGAGCAGGCTGACACCCGATGTGGTCACGTACCCCAGGGTCTGACCGCCCCGGTTGGTGACCGTTCTGATGATCCCCGATTCGGTTTCGCTCCATCTCGGTCTGTCGCCGTAACAGCCGTTCAGCACCACCAGCGTGGAGACGAGCAGAAAGGCGTACGCAGAAGAGCGTTGGAGCTGGAAGTCCTTCATGGTCGTTTCCTCATGCATCGGGCCTTCACTGCAGAGCGGGACCTGCAAGATCTGACCGATAACCTAGAACACCACCGTCTGGATGGAGTGTGGCAGCGAGCTGATCTCCACCGAGGACGAGCCGACGACGAGATGGTATTGCCCGCCGCGTGGTGTCGGGTTCATGACCACCACAGCCACCGTGCCGTCTTGGTTGACAAAGGCGGTGGTGAGCAGCATGCTGCGGCTCGGTGAGGCGAGTATCCTTCTTGCACCGGGACGGATGAACTTCGAGAAGTGGCCTATGTAGTAATATGAATTGGTGTAGATAAGCTCCCCGGTACGGGTATCGGCATGTATCGGTGCGAAGCAGAAATTCCCCACGTGGTTGGGGCCTCCCTGCTCATCGAGCAAGATGTTCCAGTCGGTCCATCCCTCAGTACCTGAATTGAAGTCGTTGATCATCGACCGCCCGTAAGCCTCTCCAAGGCTCCATCGGGTATACCCCGCCGGGTCGAACCGTGCAGGCGTGCCCTCGGTAAAGAGGATGTGCTTATCGGGGTAGAGCCTGCTCACCAAAGCCACATTGCCGTACATCTGCTCTCCACCCGACCAATCCTCATACCAGTGAAATCCGATGCCCCATGCGTACTTGGCTGCATCCGGATCGTCGAAGATGGTCTGTGCCC
>DATBWD010000034.1:0-14637 GCA_036515015.1 Tepidiformaceae bacterium | reverse complement strand
ATCGCCGTGACGAACGCCTGCCACTCTTCGTCGCTTTCGATAGAGATGGCGACCCAGCGGTCGTCCGCGGTCTCCGCCGTGCCCGGCGACTTCGCGGGGTAGACGCCGCAGGGATAACGGCCGTGGACATCCCGGTTGCCTATCGCGGACTGGATCCGCCCATTCAGGCTGTAATCCATGATGGCCTGCGTGAACATGGCTGCCGCGTTCTCAGCCTGGCCAATCTCGATGAGTTGGCCCTGGCCTGTCCGGTCGCGGTGCCACAGGGCCGCCATCACGGCGAAGGCCCCCTGCGCGCCCGCGAGGTAGTCGCCCGAGTAGATGGCGGTGTTCGAGGAAGGGTCAGCGTCGTCGTAGCCGCGGAGGAGCGTGTGTCCCATCACGGCCTCGAGATGGACGCCAAGGGCCCGCGCGTCTTCATACGGCCCCGTGCTCCCGTACGCCGGCACCCGGACGAAGATGATCTTCTCGTTCGCCTCCTTGAGCCAGTCGTAGGTAATGCCAAGCTTTTCAAGCGTGCCGCTGGCGTTGTTCTCGTAGACGACGTCCGAGATCGCCACGAGTTTGCGAAGGACATCCAGGCCCTCAGGGCGGCGCAGGTCCACGGTGAAGCTCTTCTTGTTGCGGTAGAGACTCACGAACGTTGGATTGTAGTCCCAGGGCCGGTCGCCCACTTCGTTCCGTGGAAGTCCCCCGGCCCACGCGATCGTGTTGTGGATGAGGATCTCCGGCGGGTGTGCCATGGCGCCGCGCGTCATCGGCTGAAAGACGAACGGATTCTCGGGCTTGATGACTTCTGCGCCGAGGTCAGCCAGTTGCACTGTCGCGAACGGACCGGCCCAGACGACGCAGAGGTCGATGACCCGGATGCCCTCGAGTGGTTTTGGGCTCATCGTGCCGCCTCCATCGCGCCCATGCCGCGTATCTCGTCTTCGGAAAGGCCGGCTTCCAGCAGGACTTCCCTGGTGTGTTCGCCCAGGCGCGGCGCCGGCCGGCGCAGTGCCCAGCCGCCAGACTGCATCTGGAAGGGCCGGCCCGGTATCTCCACCTCCCCGAGGTCCGGGTGCGACACCGTCGTCCAGAAGCCCCGGTCGCGGAAATGATCGTCGCTGAAGAGGTCCTCCATGGTGAACAGCGGCCCGCAGAGCACCCGCGCCCGCCGCGCCTCTGCCCAGATTTCACGCTTCGTCCGCTGCACGCACCACTCGAGGAAGTTCCCGTTCCATTCCTCGATGACCAGCGGGTTGAGTCGCTGGGCCGGGTCATTGAACCGCGGGTCATTCACCCAATCGGGATTACCGAGCATGTCCGCGATCCGGTCGGGTCGGAGGCCCGCATTGGTGAACTCCACATAACCGTCGGCGCAAGGATAGATGCCGTTCGGCATCCCCGCCCCGCGGCCGGGCATTCGGATCGTCTTCCGCCCGCTGAACTGGTAGCCGATGGCGGTTGCGTGACGCCGGTCCACGCCGCCGAAGTGTGTCTCGGCGATCGAGATGTCGACATGCTGGGCGATGCCGTGACGCTTTGCCGCAAAGAGCGCACCCATGATCGCGACAACCGATGCAGAGCCGGACTCGAAGAGCGCCGCCGTCCCGGCCATCTTGACCGGTTCCCGGTCGGCTTCGCCCATCGAGTACATCTCGCCGGCAAAACCATAGAGCACCAACTCGCTGCCCTTGTAGTCGCGGTAGGGACCCGTCTGCCCGAAGTTCGAGATCGAGACGAGGGGCGCGCGTTCGTTCGCACGCTGGAAGAACTCCCACCCGATGCCATGCCGGTCGAGAGTACCCGGGGCGAAGTTCTCGACCACGATGTCCGCCTTCCTGGCGAGCAACCCGAGCGCGCTCTTTCCCCCTTCCGTCCGGAAGTCGAGCACGACCGAGCGTTTGTTCGTGTTCAGGTAGAAGAACAAGCCGCTCTTCTCGGGGTGTGGTTCGTCGCCCTTGAAAGGCCCCAGCCTTCGCGCGATGTCGCCCTCCGGGCGCTCCACTTTGATGACGTCCGCGCCGAAGTCAGCCATCAGCTTGGTCGCGTAAGGGCCCACGATGTGGTGTGTAAGGTCCAGGACCGTAATGCCTTCGAGTGACTGCAAAGGATCCTCCTGTGAGTCGCGCAGGTCTTCGTTGCTCGGGCCGAGACGTGCCGGACGCGCTGTGGCCCGATGAGCCGGCAATGTACCAGCAGAATCGAGTTCCTGCACTCCGAGGCGACCACGGGATTTGCCGCCGATGAGCCAAGCGACGAAGATGCGTCAAAACATCCGTGACTGCGGAAAGGGCAACGATGGCGACAAGCGTGTATTCGAACTGGCGCGAGATCTACGCCTCAAGGGAAATGTCGGCCGATGACGCCATGAAGCTGATCGGTAACGGCGACCTCGTCGGGCTGACTATTCTCGCCCCGGTCGAACTATCGACGGCATTCCACCGCCGCGCCATGGAACTCAACGAGGTGCACATCCGCCTCCTCGCCCCACGAGAACTGCAGTTCTTCGGTGATGAGCGTCCGCGCGGGGAAAAAGAGATTGAGCTCTTCATCGGCGATACCATCCGTCCAGCCCACGACGCCAGGCTCTCCACCTACCTCCCGAATACCTTCATGCTCGGGATGAAGGCGTTCGACGCAGGACGCGAAGAGGCGCGCATGCCCGACGTCTTCTTGACGCCCTGCAGCGAACCGAACGAATCCGGCTACGTCCATTTTGGCCCTCACATGTGGAACCGGAGGGCCTACGTCCGCCGCTGCAAAAGAAGCATCGCCATGGTCGATCCGAACATGATGCCGGTGCACGGGGACATCTGGGTGCACGTCTCGGAAATCGACGCTTTCATCACGGGTGTCCTCCAGCCCGTCGATATGAAGCAGATGGCAGAGCGCATCGAGGTGGAAACTCCGGAGGAAAACCGCCCTGCGTTACGGCGCATCCTCAGTCTTGCGCTCCCGGAACAGATTGCCCTCGTCAAGGACACTTTCCCTCTGCTGCCGCCGGTCCTGCTCGAACAGGCCCTGGGGTTCACGCCCGTCGACCCCGAGGCCCAGGCCATTGGCGATAATCTTCGTCAACTCATTCGGGATGGTGACACCATCCAGGTGGGCGTGGGACAGCCGAGCCAGCTGATGTTTAAGGCCGGCGCGTTCGATGATGCCGAACACCTGGGGCTCCACACCGAACTGGGCTCGCCCGGGCTCGCAAAGTTGTGGCAGCGCGGCATCCTCGACAACTCGATGAAGACGGTCCATCGCGGCTACGCCGTTGCGGTCGCCTGGAGCGGCTGCGATGGGGAGGACATGCAAATCATCCGTAACAACCCTGCCTTCAGGCTCTACGACCCCGACTACCTGCTGAACCCGCTCCTCATGGCTCAGAACCACAATATGACCTCGATAAACAGCGCTGTCGGCGTCGACCTTCTCGGGCAGATTGCCAGTGAAGACCGGTTCGGCGGGAACATGATCAACGGCACCGGTGGGCAACCCGATACCCACATCAGTGCCTCGCTCTCGAAGGGCGGGCGGGCGGTCACGGTGCTTCGTTCTACCGCACTTGAGGGTACGCTCACGAAGATTGTCGCGAAGCATGAAGCGGGCACGCTGGTGACTATCCCGCGCTATCTTGCGGACACGATCATCACAGAGCATGGCATCGCCCGGCTCCTCGACAAGAACCACAGGCAACGCGCCGAAGAACTCATCAGCATCGCCCATCCGGACTTCCGCGCCGACCTGCGAAAGCAGGCCCGTGAACTGTGGGGCGAGCTCGGTATCTGACGCCATTTGACGGCGTGCTTCTCGCGCGCCACGTAGCTCGATTGGAGTAAACCGCAATGTCGAAGAAGTCAGCCGTGAACCCCCCGTCGCTCTTCAACGCGGCGGCACACGCCTTTTCGCATGCCGTGCGAGTGGGAGACACGGTCTATTGTTCGGGTCAGGTGAGTTTTGCGGACGGCCTGGAAGCGCAGGCACGCGAGGCCTTCAATAACGTCCGCAGCTTGCTCGCGTATGCCGGCGCGCGGATGGTCGACATCGTCAAGGTCACCATCTACTCGACTGACGAGGAGTGCTGGCAGAAGACGGCCCAGATCCGGAACGAGTTCCTCTCGGCGCCCTTTCCCGCGGTCACCATGGTGGTGGTCAGGGCCCTCGCCGACCCTCGCATCCTGATCGAGATAGATGTGACGGCGGTTATCGGCGCCGGTTAGCCGGCACACTCAGACGGCATCGCTCTCGACTGCCTGTTCCAGGCGATTGCGTCGTAGCGCGCCGATGTCGAGCGACATGGTTTCGCGCCCCCAGAGCAGGAAGATGCCGCCGATGATGCAGACCGGCAGCACGTTCACCAGGTGAGCCAGGATGGCGAAGCTCAGCGCGAGGCTCGAGCCCACGCCAAAGGGCAAGAGCGTCAGTGTGGCGGCAGCGTGGAACACGCCGATGTACCCCGGTGACGAAGGGATAAGCATCGCGAGGTTGGTCGTGCACGTGAGCAGCACGGCGACCGTGAACGGAGCCGTTATCCCGAGAGCCCGCATGAGCAGGTAGTTCAGTGCGAAGGCGCCCAGCCAGGCCACACCGGACAGTCCCCAGATCGGCAGAACGCCTCGCCCGGGGTAAAGCCGGCCGAGGCCCTCCTGGAAGGAGGCCGCTTCATCACGCAGGCGCTTCGTCGGCAGCCTGCCCCCGAGCGCGAGACGGAGCCAGAGGCGCCTCAGCGGGCTTCGGAACACCCCCATGAGAACGGCAGTGGCAGCGAGCGCTCCGATGGAGAACCACGCGAGGTAGACCCACTGCGCGTAAGCCGCGGGGATGGGCAGGAACGGGCTCACAAGCACGAAGGCGACCAGGAGCATGACGGCATCGGTCACGCGCTCCGTTAGCAGCGAGGAGACGACGTGCCCGACGCGGAGCCCCGGCTGCGCGGAGGTCATCGCCACGCGCGCGACATCTCCAAGCCTCGCCGGCAGGATGTTATTCAGGAGGAAGCTGATGTGGAGAATCCGGTAAAGCCTGGCCGTCGTCACCTGCGGGCGCTGCGGGAGTAGCAGTCGCCAGCGCACCGTCTTCGCCGCCAGTGACGCGACGAGCGCCGCGACCGCGAGGCCAATGAGCGTGGGGTCGGCACGCTGCAGAACGGAAATGGTCGTCGACCAGTTCGTCATCTTGAACAGCACAAGCCCGCTGACCAGCGTTAGGCCCAGCCCGAGGGCCGTCCTTCGCATGTTTCTTGCTCTCACTGCAGCGCGTCGCTCCTCAGCATGATCTGACCATGCCACACTCACGTCCTTCCGTCAGGCGGCCGCTTTCGCTACGGTAGAAAAGTGACAGCCCTTCGGACGGGTTCCAAGCGGGACCGCCACCAGCTTGTAACATTGGCGAATAGCGCGCGGCGTGCTCTTCCAGCCTTCCAGGCCCTTGCTGTCGTGCAGGCAGGCCTGCTGCTGGCGATGACCACTACCGTCGCCACACGAGTCTGGCAGGACCACGTGTGGATCGGCTTCGCCCTGGTTGGGCTGACGCTGGTGGCGTGGGCGCCCGAACTCAGGCGCCAGCGGGCTCGGCGATGGTGGTTCGTGTACGTCGGCGGTATCTTCGCCTATACCCTGCTCCGGTCCTTTGCGGACGAAACGGGAGTCCCTGTCCAAACGGCCTACGTCATCCAGTTCGATCGCGTGCTGTTTTTCGGCAACGACGTCGTGCCGTCGCTCCAGCAAAAGCTCTTCTCGCCGTCTCACGTCTCGCTCCTCGACTGGGCTGCCGTGGTGGTTCACTGGTCGTTCTTCGTCGCGCCGCATGCCCTCGCGGTCGCTATCTTCCTGTTCAGGCGGCACCTCTTCCCGGGCTATGCCCTGCTCGTGGTCGGGACGATGTACGCGGGCCTCGCATTCTTCTTCCTGATACCGACCGCCCCGCCCTGGCTCGCGGCCCAGTCGGGCGACCTGCCCTACATGTTCCGGGTCATGGATTTTGTCGGCGGTCAGGCGAACTCCGACACCTATGCTTCCCTTTACGAATCGCTTGGCGAGCCCAATGCGGTCGCCGCCATGCCGTCCATTCACTTCGGCGTCACCTTCGCCATGTACCTGTGGGCGCGGAGCCGCTTCCCGAGGTTTGCCTATGTGCTGCTGGCTTACAGCTTCGTAATGGGCGTTTCACTGCTCTACCTTGCCGAGCATTATGCATTCGACCTCGTCGTGGGTCTCGTGTGTGCGGTAGTGGTTCACTGGCTGGCAGGCCGGTACATCATGTCCTACGCATCGCAGGGGTCGAGCGCCCCGGCGTACACCATGGAGCCCGGTCTATACCCATCATCTCGCGCCCGGTAGCATGGACCGTGATGACAGCAAGACAACCGCGACGTGCGCGTCGCCGCTCGGCCCCCGGCAGCACGCTTCCCCGCCCTGCGGTTGATGCCGAGACCGTCCCCGAACGCCGGGGGCGTGCTGCTCGTGCCGCCGCCCACCACCGCGAGCATCATGTCGCCACCGACTACAGCTACGTCCGCAGAGACCTGATGGCGGTGGCGGTCTTCTCCGGTATTGTGACGGCGTTCGTGCTGGTTGTGGCGTTCTTCTAAGCCCCGGCAGGCTTCTTTCGCTGACTACTTGAGGTTCTGGTAGGCCAGGTACATCCCGATGCCGACGGCAACGAGGCCATAGCGCGCGAATTCGAAGGGCACTCCCAGTAAGGGCTGCATAGCCCAGGCCAGCGCGATCCCGCCCATGGCCAGCGCCACCACGCCGGGCCCCCGCTTGCGTCGGGTGGCAAACTCCATCATCCGCGTAAAGCCGTAACCCAGCCCGGCGCCGATGAAGATAGAAAAGAGCCCAACCGTGAAGGGCAGCAGGATGAGCCTCCAGATAAGGCCCATCACCACGCCGCCAATGAGGGACGCCACACCGGCTCTCACAAGCGTTGTCGGAGTCAGTGTGTAAACGGGCGACTTCGACAGCCGGGCGCAGTCGGGGCAGCGCGCGCCGATCGGGGTCTGGATCATGCAGCGTGGACAGATCGGTGTCTCACAGCGGCTACAACGCAGCGCCGTTTCGACGCCGGGATGACGCGCGCACTGCACGACCATGCTCACCGGGGCCATACGTTCAACCTCAGGCTTTCTGTCACTCTCGTCCGTCACTCATTGCCCCTGTTTTCAGCCTACCGGTCGGGTGGTAAAGGCGCCGTCGTTCAAGCCCCGCCCGGGAGCGCGACGAGTGCGAACGAAATCGACCCTTCGGCGGCGAGTTGGCCATCCACTGTGGCGCGGACGTTGCCCTTCCCCACCGGACCACGCATCTTTTCGAGCGTAAACTCGAGCCGAAGCTGGTCCCCGGGCACAACCGGGCGGCGAAACCGCATGTGCTCGATCCCCCCGAACATCGGGATCTTCGTCCCGACTTCGACGCCCTTGAGAAGCACGATCGCCGCAACCTGTGCCAGGGCCTCGACAATAAGCACTCCGGGCATCACTTTCCGTCCCGGGAAGTGGCCTTCGAAGAACCACTCGTTCGCGGTCACGTTCTTGATTCCCACACCCTGCTGCCCCTCTTCGATCTCGACTATTCGGTCGACGAGCAGAAACGGGTAGCGGTGCGGAATGATCGACTCGATCTCGTCTGTCTCGATGGTGCTCATTCGGGGGCCTTTCCGGTTTCGACGCCTCGCGAATCAAGATACGACACGAACGAGCTAACGCGCTCATCGGGGAAGGGGATGTCACCGATCTCGCGGTCATCCGGGTTGCCAAGCCCGTGATAGTCACTCCCGCCGGACCTCGCCAGGCCGAGTCGCTCTGCGATCGTGGCGTGGAACTCGATGACTTCCGGCGGGTAGTTCTTGTAGTAGGTCTCGACGGCGTCGGCTCCCCAGGCGGCAAGTTGCTCGACGACTTCTGCGTAGTCCTCGCCGATGAAAACCGGGTGCGCGATGGACACCACTCCGCCGTTATCGTGCACCAGCCGGATGGCGTCGGCCGGGCTCAGCTTCTCGCGCGGCACGTCGGCCGGCTGGCCGTTGCCCAGCCAGAGGTCGAACGCGTCCTTGACTGTGGCCACGTGTCCGGCCTCGACCAGTGCACGAGCGACGTGCGGGCGCCCGACAGTAGCGTCTCCGGCGATTTCGAACACACGGCTGACCTCGATCGGCGCTCCGTTGTCGCAAAGGATGGCGACCATCTTCTCGACCCGGCCCAGGCGTCCGTGCCGTTGCCACGCGAGAAATTCCTGGAGTGGGCGGGATTGGACATCGAAGCCATACCCGAGGAGGTGAACGTCGGCGCTGCCGTAGTCGGTGCTCAATTCCATCCCGGGGATGAGCCGAAGCCCGAGGCGGTCGGCGGCGGCGCGAGCATCGGCAAGACCGGCGGTCGTGTCGTGATCGGTGAGTGCCAGCACCCGGACACCCCGGGCCGCTGCCGTCTCCATGACCCATGTCGGGGAATGGATGCCGTCCGATGCCGTGCTGTGAAGGTGGAAATCGCCCGTGGCCACTACTCGACCATCCTGTCGAGGCGGGTGAGCGACACAGCCTTACCGGTGGCATCGTCGGCGTCCAGGAGGAGACCGTTAATCACGGCCGTCCCGGTTGCCGGCGGAAGTCTTGTTGGCATCTGCGTCAGGAACCGCTGGAGGACGGCCCCGACCTCGTCGCCGATTACGGAGTCGCGGGCCCCGCACATGCCTGCGTCGGTGCAGAAGGCCGTGCCCTGCGGAAGGATGCGCGCGTCCGCGGTCGGCACATGCGTGTGGGTGCCAACCACGAGCGTCGCCCGCCCGTCGAGATACCAGCCCATCGCTTGCTTCTCGCTCGTGGCCTCAGCATGGAAGTCCACGACGATGAACCGGGCATCGCCGTGCTCGGCAAGTGCAGCATCGGCCGCACGGAAGGGGTCGTCGTAGGCCGCTCCCATGAACGTCCGGCCGATCAGGTTGACGACGACCACGTCGCCGTTCCTCACCACACCCGTCCCCGGGGCGCCCGGAGGGTAGTTGAGCGGACGGGTAATGGAGGGATGTTGGTCAAGGAAGTCATACACTTCGCGGTGCTGGAACGTATGGTTCCCGCCGGTGATCACGTCCACGCCGGCGGCGAAGAGTTGTTCGGCGGTCCTCGGGGTAATCCCACGGCCGCCCGCGACGTTCTCCCCGTTCGCAACCACGAGGTCCAGCGCCAGTTCGCGACGGAGGGGCGGAACGGTCGCGACGACCGCGTCGCGCCCGCAGTTGCCCACGATGTCGCCAAGGAAGAGCAGGCGCACGGCTAGCGAGCGATCTCCGTGGCGCGCGTCTCCCGGACGACCGTAACCTTGATCTGCCCCGGATACTCCATGGTCTCTTCGATCTTCTGGCTCACGTCGCGGGCGATGCGCATGGCCTGGAGGTCGTCGATTTGTTCGGGTTTGACGATGATGCGCAGTTCCCTGCCGGCCTGGATGGCGAAGGCTGATTCCACGCCCTTGAAGCCCCGGGCAATGCCTTCCAGCGTCTCCAGGCGCTTGATGTAGTTCTCCAGCGACTCACGGCGGGCGCCCGGCCGTCCACCACTGATGGCATCGGCCATCATGACGATGACGGACTCGACCGTCGAGGGATCCACCTCCTCGTGGTGCGCCTCGATACAGTGGGCAATCGACTCCTTCACGCGGAAGCGGCGTGCAATATCCGCGCCAATGATGGCGTGCGTACCTTCGACCTCGTGGTCGACTGCCTTCCCGAGGTCGTGGAGGAATCCCCCTGCCCGGGCTACGTCGACATCGGCGCCGATTTCCCGGGCGATGAGCGCGGCGATGTGCGCCGTCTCGATGGAATGTCGCATCACGTTCTGGCCATAACTGGTCCGGTAGCGGAGCCGGCCGAACACCTTCAACACCTCGGGGTGGAGGTTCAACACGCCCGCCTCTACGGCGGCTGACTCGGCTGCATCCTGCATCGTCGCTTCGACTTCGCGACGGGCCTTCGTGACGGCCTCTTCGATCCGCGTGGGGTGAATCCGCCCGTCCTGCACGAGCGACGATAAGGCCAGTCGGGCCACCTCGCGGCGCACGGGATCGAACGCGCTGACGGTCACCGCGTCGGGTGTGTCATCGATGATGAGGTCAACACCCGTGGCGGCCTCGATGGCGCGGATGTTCCGGCCCTCGCGGCCGATGATCCGGCCCTTCATCTCTTCACTCGGGATGGGCACGACCGACACCGTCGTTTCGGCCGTTACCTCCGAGGTGTAGCGCTGAATCGCGGTGGCGAGGATCTTGCGCGCGCGCACCCCGGCGGTCGCCTCAACCTCTTTTTCGATCTCCCGGACGCGGCGGCTGGCTTCGTCGCGGATCTCGATTTCGACGGCCTGCAGCAACTGGTCCCTGGCTTCGGCGGCGGTGAGGCCGCTAATGCGCTCGACCTCACGCGCCTGTTGCTGCCGCAGTTCTTCGATCTCGGCCCGCGTGGACTCGATCCGGGCTTCGCGCTCTCGCACCGCCTGATCGCGGCCCTCGAGAGCCTCGAGTTTCCTGTCGAGGGTCTCCTCCCGCTGGAGCAACCGCTGCTCCACTCGGGAAGCTTCGGCCCTGCGTTCCCTGATCTCCTCTTCGAGCGTTGTCCGAAGCTTGAGGGTTTCGTCTCGCGCTTCGAGCAAGAGTTCTTTTTGCCTTGATTCGGCTTCAGCGAGTATGCGGCTGGCCTGTTCCTCCGCCTGTACCAGTGATGTACCAACGGCACGGCGACGGGCCAAATAGCCCGCTGCCGCTCCAAGCAGCAATCCCGCCAGGCCGACGACAATTGCTATCGCCGACATGAATGTTCTCCGGGTGAGTAAAGTGGAATGACATAACAAGAGCGGTCCGCGTGGCAGAGCGAACCTGCCCACGATCGTACTCTTGCCCCGTCAGGTCGTCAAAGTAGTTATCGAGCCTCTGAATAGACGTTAATTGCTATCCAGTGTGCCTGGGAGACTGCGCGCACCTTCTACTTCAAGCGAGGCCATATCGGCGAGAACCTCTGCCCAGGCGGCCCTGGTGGCTTCCGTTGTCAGGGTGTAGTCGAAGCCACGTCGGCGCAGAAATCCGCCGACCCTGGCGAGGAACGCCTCGTAGCTCGTGGTCGGGGCCGTGCGGGCCTTCTGGCGGGCGAGGGCGAGGGCGGTTTCCCGGTCGTCCACGTCCCGGGTCGCGAGGTCGACCGATTCAGGCTCGATCCCGCGTCCAAGCAGTTCATACCTCAGCATTCGCCTGCCCCGCGGGGCAGTTCGCTTGCGGTCTTCCACCCAGGCCCGGGCGAACTTTTCGTCGTCGAGCAGGCCGGCGTTCTGGAGGCGGTCAATCTCGTCGTCGATGGCTTCCGATGGGAACCCCCGGATGGCGAGCCTCGTCCGCATCTCGTTCCGGCTCCGCGCGCGGTGGGAGAGGAGTCGAAGGGCGGCCTCGTGGACGCTCACACGCTGGTCCGCCCTGTCGAGCGCCTCGAGCACGGCATCGTCGGCGGCCATGCCCGGGGCTATGCCGACGCGTTCGCAGGCTTCTTCACTGAACGGCAGCTCCCGCCCGTCATCGAGCACCAGCAACCGCCGGCGTCCTCTTGCGATGCTGCGCACCTCGATAACGAGAGGAACGTGTTGAGGAGGTTCGTCCATACTGCCTTGTTTCAGTGGCCTCCCGCCGCTATTGGCTCAGCGGCCGCAGGAGCGGTCCCGCGCGCTGGCAGTCCTGCCTCGTTGCGGATGTCCGCCTCGATCTCGGCGGCCACATCGGGGTTCTCGTGGAGGAACTGCTTCGCATTTTCACGGCCCTGCCCGATTCGCAGGTCGCCATAACTGTAGAACGCCCCGCTCTTCGTGACGATGCCCTGTTCCACGCCGAGGTCAACGATGTCGCCCGTTCGGCTGATGCCCCGCGGCGTTTCGAACATGATGTCGAATTCGGCAACGCGGAAGGGCGCCGCTACCTTGTTCTTCACGATCTTTGCCTTGACGCGGCGGCCCGTGACCTCGGTGCCCTTTTTTATCGATTCGACGCCCCGGATCTCGATCCGGACCGAGGAATAGAACTTGAGCGCCCGCCCGCCCGGGGTGACTTCCGGGTTGCCGAAGACGATCCCCACCTTTTCGCGAAGCTGGTTGATGAAGATGACGGCGGTGCTTGTCCGCGAAATCGTCGCGGTCAGCTTGCGGAGCGCCTGCGACATCAGCCGGGCCTGGAGGCCCACGTGCGCATCGCCCATCTCGCCTTCGATCTCGGCCCGCGGAACGAGTGCAGCCACCGAGTCGACGACGATGACGTCGACGGCGTTCGAACGCACGAGCGCCTCGCAGATTTCGAGCGCCTGCTCACCCGTGTCGGGCTGGCTCACGAGCAACTCTTCGAGATTAATGCCCAGGTCGCGAGCGTAGCCGGGGTCCATCGCGTGCTCGACATCGATGTAGGCGGCGGTGCCGCCGGCCCGCTGGGCCTCTGCCATGATGTGCTGGGCGAGCGTGCTCTTCCCGGCGGACTCGGGCCCGTAGATTTCGGTGACACGCCCCCGAGGGATACCGCCGATGCCGAGGGCAATGTCCAGCGCAAGCGACCCAGTGGAGATGGACTCGACCGGGGCACTGGCCGAAGCCTCACCCAGGCGCATCACGGCCCCCCGGCCGAATTGTTTTTCGATCTGCCCCAGGGCAAGCTCCAGGGCTCGCGCCCGGTCGGTTTCAGCCATGTTGTTACCCGCCAGCGAAACTGTTTACGGGGGTGCATCATATCATCGGTGTGCCCCGTGAGGGCCATCCTACACCTTCGCAAACAAATGTTCTACTTTTCTCCAACCCCCACACGTCACTGGAGTCTTCCCGCCCGAATGTCGAGGCTCAAAGGGTGAGCCGCCTTTCGGTCCGGGTGACGCCCCGAAGCAGTCGCGATGCGGTGGACGGGTTCGATGAGGCCGGCCTCCTGCGCCTGCGGGTAACGGCTGCCCCGGCCGAGGGCGCTGCCAACCAGGCCGTGGTCCGCCTTCTCTCCAGAGTGCTGGAGGTGCCGTCCCGGGATGTCATCCTTGTGACCGGCGCCACCTCGCGCCAGAAGGTCTTCGAAGTACCACTCACTGCGCCAGAGATGGAAGCCAGGGTGCAGCGTTGGCTGGAGAAGCCTGTTCGGCCGTCGTGATTTATCTTTGAAGTTCCAGCCGAGTCCCGGCCAAGACTTTGAAGGACAGTCCCGTGCCTGCACCTGACCTCGATACCATCGTCTCCCTCGCGAAGCGCCGGGGGTTCGTCTACCCGTCGGCCGAAATCTACGGCGGGTTCGCCAACACTTACGACTATGGCCCGCTCGGTGTCGAACTGAAGCGAAACATCCGGGAGGCCTGGTGGCGGTCGATGGTCCGCGAGCGGGACGATGTCGTGGGCATCGACGCGGCCATGATCACGAACCCCCAGGTGTGGGTCGCGAGCGGCCATGTCGCGAATTTCGCCGACCCCCTCGTCGATTGCAAGAAGTGTAAGCAGCGCTGGCGCGTCGACCACATCGAGGAGGGCCAGTACGGCGAGGTGAAGCGCGACGCCGCCGGAAACCTCCTCTGCCCCTATGACGCGGGCGAACTAACGGAACCGCGGCTGTTCAACATGATGTTCCGGACCCAGGTAGGCCCGGTCGCAGACGAATCGAACGTCGCCTATCTGCCGCCGGAGACCGCCCAGGGCATCTTCACCAACTTCGAAAATGTCCTCGCCTCTATGCGGAAAAAGCTGCCTTTCGGCATCGCGCAGACCCGCGTCAGCTTCCGCAACGAGATCACCCCCGGGAAGTTCATCTTCCGCACGCTCGAATTCGAACAGATGGAGATGGAGTTCTTCTGCCATCCCGGCAGTGACGCGGAGTGGTACCCCTACTGGGTGAACGAGCGACTCCGCTGGTACCGCGACGTCCTCGGCATCGATGGCTCACGTTTGCGGCTGCGCCCGCATACGCCCGAAGAACTCTCGCACTACAGTTCGGGCACGACAGACATCGAGTACCTGTTCCCGTGGGGCTGGGGCGAACTGGAAGGGGTCGCCAGCCGGACGGACTTCGACCTCAAGGCGCACGCGGCCCACAGCGGCCGGGCCATCACCTACTTCGATGAGGACACGAACGAGCACATCGTCCCCTACGTGGTCGAGCCGGCGGCCGGGCTCACCCGGACACTCGCGGTGCTGCTGCTCGATGCCTACACCGAAGAGCCGGACGAGAAGGGCGACAAGCGCGTGGTGCTGCGGCTTCGGCCGAATGTGGCCCCGATCAAGGTGGCCGTACTTCCATTGTCGAAGAATGAACGGCTGCGGCCGCTCGCGCGCCAGGTGTTCGATTTGGTCCGGCCGAACTGGATGTCCCAGTACGACGAAACGCAGTCCATCGGGCGCCGCTACCGCCGGCAGGATGAAATCGGCACCCCGCTCTGCGTGACGGTCGACTTCGATAGCCTCGACGATCAGGCCGTCACCATTCGCGACCGCGACACCCAGGAGCAGTCGCGCATCCCGATCTCAGGGCTGGTTGACGCCCTCCGGGATCGGCTGGGCGGCTGCTAGCGGCGTTCCTCCAGCCCTGCTTCGCGGCACGCATTGCCGTACTCGGCAAGCGCCTTGACCACAGGCTGGTGGGCGCCAAGGTCTAGCGGCCCAAAGTGGTGGGTCATGGCCTCGTAA
>DATBWD010000033.1:0-19196 GCA_036515015.1 Tepidiformaceae bacterium | reverse complement strand
GGTGGCGGAATTGCTCGAGAAGCAGCACGGCGAACTGGTGGTTTCGAACATGAAGAAGGAACTGCGAAAGGGGAAGGTGCTCGTGGACTGGAGCCAGAACGACGAGCACAAGACAACCGTCTCCGTGTATTCGCTGCGAGCGCGGGAGCGCCCGACGGTATCGACGCCGGTGACCTGGGAGGAAGTGGAGCAGGCGCTGGCGGAGCGCGACGCCGGGCTCCTGCGGTTCGAGTCGGAAACGGTGCTCGAGCGGGTGGAGGCGATGGGCGACCTTTTCGAGCCGCTGCTCTCGATGCGGCAGGAATTGCCGTCGTTGAAGTGATTCAGGCGGCCGGGCCTCCCCGGCGACGGGACATCCAGCCCGTCACGAGGCCGACCAGCAGCACGACGAGCAGGGCGATGAGAAAGATGCGGGCTACGAAGAGCGCGAGGCCACCGAAGAGGAGCACGAGCAGAAGCAGGACGAGCAGGAGAGCGAGCATGGTTTGAGGACTCCGTGTGTTACAGGCGCTGGCCGCGAGCGACGAGCGTTATGAGGGTGAGGACGAGAGCCAGGACCGGGAGAAACCAGATCCAGGGACCCCAGCTGGCGGCAAAGCCGAGCGCCCAGACCAAGACGAGAAGGACAGCCGCGACCCAGAGAAACGAAGCCATTGGGATGTCTCGCGGCCACACTACAGGGCGAGTTGAGGTGAGTCCGATGACCCCAGGGGACTTCGCCGTAACAGAACCATTGCAAGTGCGAGCTGCACTGGGTATCGAGCGTGGCATAAGAAGATGAGGAAGATGGACGATATTAGTTCCAGAATCACCGGCACGATCAGCCGACACTAAAGTCGACGATATTTACCTCTTTGATTGGGGGCGAATGAGGCTATGTTCTTCGGCAGCTTTAGCGAAATGAGCGAATGCTTGCAAAACCATTGCAATGGCCTTGAAGGGCCATATCCGGCAGCGATTTCGTTGAGGCCGAGTTACTTAAGAACATACAATCGCTCCGTTATGCTCAGGGGCCAGCTTCGTGGCGAGAGGAGGGATACCGCGCGCTTTGAAGATGCTGGCATTCGCGGCGTTCACCCGATGGGAGACCATGCGGTGCCAGCGCGGCGCCCGGAGAAGTGGCAATGATCTTCAGGCGGTTATACCGTTTGGAACGCTGGTCGAAGCTCGCCGGCGGCGCAGGCATGGACTGTGCCTGAGGTTCGGGGGCGGGCACAAGAAGGTGGTGGTCTCCGGGTGGGGCCCACCGTACCGGAATACGAGGAGCAAGCAGCATGAGTTCTGAACCAATGATCCTTGCAGTGGATGACGAGGCCGGGATTCTCCGGCTGATCAAGCTGGAACTAAGCGCCCAGGGTTTTCGAGTTATTACCGCGTCGAACGGTGAGGAAGCGCTACGAATCGCAGAGGAGCAGCGGCCGGACGTCGTGTTGCTGGACATCCTGATGCCCGAGATCACGGGCCTCGAAGTTATGCGGCGGCTACGGGAGCGTTCGAACACGCCCGTTATCCTCGTCACCGCCAAGGACAAAGACGCGGACAAGGTACGCGGGCTCGAACTCGGGGCCGACGACTATGTCGTGAAGCCATTCAGCCCGGAGGAACTGGGCGCGCGCATCCGAGCAGTGCTCAGGCGGGGGCTGGGGCAGCATGCGGAGCGGGTCGTCCGCGTGGGCAACATCGAGATCGACCTGACTCGACGGCTGGTGAAGCGCGACGGCGAACTGGTGGCGGTGACGCGGACGGAGTGGTTGCTCCTCCAGCACCTCGCGGCGAATGCGGGGAAGGTCATTTTGAACGCGGAACTGCTGAGCAAGGTGTGGGGGCCGGAATACCGCGACGATCTGCAGTACCTGCGGGTGTGGGTATCGCGGCTACGGCACAAGCTGGAGCCCGTGCCGGGCAGCCCGACGATCATCAAGACGCTGCAGGGGATCGGCTACATGTTCGACGCCCAGGATAGCGGGGCCGGGGCCCAGTCTGAGGCTGGAGGCGAAAAGGCAGAGAACGCGGCGCAGGATCCAGAGGCAGCGGCACAGGAACAGCCGGCCGCGGAACGGGCGCCGTCGCAGGCATAGCGGAAGGGTTGCACCGATGAACGAGGGCCGGATGGTAAGCCGGCCCTTTGCATTGCGCGGCTGCGGGAGTTAGCCGCGGGGGAGCCCGAGGCCGCGGGTGGCGATAACGTTGCGCTGGACCTCGCTCGTGCCGGCGGCGATTGTGGATGCGACGGAGCGGAGGTACATGGCGGGCATGCGGCTCTTGAACGGGGAGAATCGGGGGTCCTTGTAGGCGTTGCCGTACATGCCGATGAGCTTCATGCCGGTGGCGGCGATGCGCTGGTCGGTTTCGGAGCGGAACATCTTATTGACAGAGGCCTCGTGGTTGGGGACCTGACCGCGCTTCTGGAGCGAGATGATCCGATAACTGAAGAGCTTGGCCACTTCAGCTTCGGCGGCGCGGTCGGCGAGTTCGTTGCGGATGCTATCGGTGATGCGTGCGGTGCCGTTGCGGGCTCGGGATGCTTCGATGGCGAAACGAGTTATGTCGTCGACTGTGTTACGGAGGTTGATGCTGGCGCCAATGTTCGAGCGCTCGAAGTCGAGCAAGGTGGCGCCGACGTACCAGCCACGGTTCTCTTCGCCGACGCGGTTACGGGCGGGGACGCGGACGTTGTCGAAGTATTCCTGGTTGAAGATGTGCTCGCCGGCCAAGTCGATGAGGGGCTGAACGGTGATGCCGGGGGAGCTCATCGGCATGAGGAGCATGGAGATCCCGCGGTGCTTGGGGGCGTCGGGGTCGGTGCGGGCGAGGAAGAACATCCAGTTGGCGCGGTGGGCGCCCGACGACCAGATCTTCTGGCCGTTGACGATGTAGTCGTCGCCATCGCGGATGGCGCGGGTCTGGAGGGAGGCGAGGTCGGAGCCGGCGCCGGGTTCGGAGTAGCCCTGGCACCAGGTAACTTCGCCGGAGGTGATGCCGGGGAGGTGTTCCTTCTTCTGTTCGTCGGTGCCATAGAGGATGAGGGTTGGGCCGATCATCTGGACGCCCATGCCGCCCTCGGCGGGGGCGCGGTGCCGGGCCATCTCTTCGTTGAAGATGAACTGCTCGCCGGGAGACATGCCGGCGCCGCCGTATTCCTTCGGCCAGTGCGGGGCTATCCAGCCGCGGGATGCAAGCGACTTGCGCCAGACCTTCATGAACTCGGCTCGTTCGGGGTCGTCGTAGATGGCGCCGGGGCCGCCGACGGGAGGGGTCCAGTCCGACGGAAGGTTCTGCTCGATGAAGTCGCGAACCTGCGATCGGAAGCCGGCCTCTTCGGGGGTGTCCTGAAAGTCCATGACGATCCTCTTTCCGGGCCGGGGGCCCCTGGGGCTGGTGTCGCTCTTATCTATCCCTGCCGGCCGGATTTTGCAAGCCGGTGACGGGTGTCAGCGGCGGCGCATCATCGGGAGGAGGGTGGAGGCGCCGCCTTCGATGACCGGGATGACGGGTTTCCCGCGGGCGGCGAGGATGCTGGCCGCCATGGCCGCGCGCTGACCGCTTTCGCAGACGACGAGGTGGGGCTCGTCGTCGATCGAATCGGCCCAATCGCGGATCTGGTCGACCGGGCGTTCGATGGCGCCGGGGAGCGGAAGGTCGTGCTGTTCGTTGGCGAAGCGGACGTCGAGGACGGGGAGCGAGCGGGTTCGGAGGGCCTCAGCTGCCTGGTCGAGGCCGGCGGTGGGCAGCGGGTCGGTGTCGCGCCCGGCGGCGAGCCATTGCTGATATGGGAGGAAGCCACGGATGTCTTCGTAGCCGACGCGGAAGAGGTCGACAGTGAGGCGCTCGGACTGTGACGAATCGTAGGAGACGAGGGCGAGAGGGGAGTTGAAGGGGAGGGTCCAGCCTACGTAGGCGAGGAACGAGCCGCTGTCTTCGATGTGAAGCGTGCCGGGGATAAAGCCGGCGGCGTAGTCGACGCGGGCGCGAACGTCGACGACAGGGATGTTCGAGCGGAGCAGGTCCTCGAGTTCTTCGGGCAGCAGTGCCCGGGGGCGTGGGGGTTCGCCAAAGACCCCGGGACCGGCGCGGTTGATCGGGGCCATGTGACGGTAGTAGGAGGGGATTGGAGCCAGGGACGCGAGGTGGACCATCCGGAAGACTTCGAGCGTGCCGGCGGTGAGGGCGCTGTTGCGCTCTCTTTCCTGGGAGAGCGGCGCGCGACGGTCGTCGGGCATGCCGGTGGTGCTGCAGAAGGAACCCGCGCCGTGGGTGGGGAGGACCTCGGCCATCGATGGGAGGAGGGTGGAGAGGCGTTGGGCCGTTTCCCACTGGAGTCTCGTTAGCTCTTCTGTATGGTCGGGGCCAAGGAGATCGGTCCGGCCGGCGCCGCCCATGAGGAGCGAGCCACCGGTGAATGCGCCGGCGATCGCGCCGTCCGGGCCGATAGCGAGGTAGGCGGTGTGCTCGTAGGTGTGGCCGGGAGCGGCAACGGCGCGGAGGCGAGCCTCGCCGACGGCGATTTCGTCGCCGTCATCGACGGGCAGGTGGGGGAACTGGAGGTTGGCGGCGCGGGGCGCGACCACCTGTGCGCCGTGTGCGGCCAATTCGCGACCGCCGGAGATGTAGTCGTTGTGGACATGGGTTTCGAAGACATGGGTGATGCGGGCGCCATGTTCGGCGGCCGCCTGGCGGAGGGGACGGACGTCGCGCTGGGGGTCGATGGCAGCGGCCACGGGTCCCTCGATGAGGAGGTAGGACGCGTCACCGAGGGCATCGGTCACAAACTGGAGGATCTTCACGTATCTGTCTCTCAGTCCAGGGCGCCGGTGGGGTTGAAGGCTTCGTGGACAAAGTCGAACTCACGGGCGGCCGCCTGACGCAGCATGGAGGACATCTTGCGGGCGCGTTGGGCGAAGCCGGGGGCCGGCAGGCCACCAGGCGAGGCGCAACGCCAGAAGGCGAGGAGCAGTTCGGCCAGTTCACGCTCGAGGCGTTCGAGGGCGGGGCCGAGACGGGGCTCTTCGGACGCCAGGGAGCCGAGGCCGTCGCCGGAGGCGAGGTTGTCGAGCTGGTACTCAACGGCAAGGGTGCACTTGCGTAGCGCGGCCCGTACGGCGGTGTACCATGCGGGATCCGCGGAATCGGCGGCGAGGGCATCGTCGAGGAGGTCGGCGGCGTGGAAGAGCGACGGCTCGATATCGGGGCGGCGGCCGAGTGGCTGGTGTGTGCTGCTCATCGACAGGTCCTTGCGCGAACTTTGGTTCCAGTTTCCCGCGCCGGGAGGGCGGTTGCGATGCCCAAGGGGCCCACGGCTTTGGGCCAAATGGACCACCCTCGACGCCGGATACGGGCATAGCGTAGAGATGGCCATGATAAGGAGGTTCGGCAATGTCTGCTCAACGACCGGTCCCTGTCGGCAACTATTCGTTGTTGGAGGACTACGAGTGCCCCTCTGCGAGCGTGCGGGTCATCCGGATGGGCAAGGGAGGGGAGCGGGTGGACCTGCACATGCACCTGCGATCGATGCAGCTGTACGTGGTGCTTTCGGGCCAGGTGGTTGTTGAATCGGACGGCGTGGAGCACCTGTTGGAGCCGTACCGGCCGCTGGCGGTCTGGCCGCGGAGCGCGCACGGGGTGCGGCCTGTTACGGATGAAGCGGTGGTGATGAATATTTCGATCCCGCCCCTGAGTGCGGACGACCAGGGGCCTCTCGAAGATGACCGCGTCCCGCCGGATTACGGGCTGCCTTCGGATGCGTCGGACATCGAGGACTGAGGGCGTCCCGGGGGCGTGCGCAAGACGGCCGGGCTGCGCCGCCGCCGGCGAAGACTGATTCCAGCTGGATAGCCCCTTCAAATATGGTCTGTTGGTCTGTTCTATTCCGACTAATGACCCTCTGCAGAACGTGACCTATCTGTGATCCTCTCCGGGTGGATTCAGGGAGGAGAGGTCGGTTGTGATATCTGTCACATCCGGGTACGGGGCCCGCGCGCAGTCTCTTGACGAACAGAGGCGGGACGAGATGGCGCGATCGATGCCGGCGAGCCGTTGTTGCCGAGATCAGTTTCCCGACGGTCGGGGGGGCCGCGGGGGACGCACGATCGGATGCAGGAGCGATGCCGAGCCCACCGAGGGGGAGTCGAATGACTGAAAGCAGGAGAGTGCCGGAATGGCAGTAAGTCGCCGCGGATTTCTAAAGCTCAGCGGTGCGGCGGCCGCGGGGGCAACGGGGCTGTACCTGGAGAGCCACCTGGCGTTCTTGCAGGCAGCGCCAGGGATCGACAATCCGCTCGCCTTTTATCCGAACAGGAACTGGGAGCAGGTGTATCGCGACCAGTACAGCTACGACAGCAGCTTCACGTTCGTGTGCGCGCCGAACTGCACGCACAACTGCCGGCTGCGGGCGTTCGTGCGGAACGGCGTGATATTGCGGACGGAGCAGAACTACGACGGCGACCGGACGTATGACCTGGACGGGAACGCATCGTCGATCGCGTGGAACCCGCGGGGCTGCAACAAGGGTGCGACGTTAACGCGCCGGATCTACGGCCCCTACCGGCTGAAGGGGCCGATGGTGCGTTCGGGCTGGAAGTCGTGGGCGGACGACGGGTTCCCCCGGCTGACGGCGGAGAACCGGACGAAGTACAAGTTCGACTCCCGCGGGACAGACCAGTTTGCCCGGGTGTCGTGGGACGAGGCGTTCCAGTACATCGCGAAGGGCATGAAGTCGATCGCGACGACGTATTCGGGGGACGAGGGGAAGAAGATCCTGCTGGACGAGGGCTACCAGCCTGAGATGGTCGAGGACATGGGTGGGGCGGGAACGCGGACGTTCAAGCTGCGGGGCGGCATGGGGCTGCTCGGGGTGCTGGGGAAGTATGGGATGTACCGGGCCTCGAACATGATGGCGCTGCTCGACGTGCACGTGCGCGGGGTGGACCCGCACGACGCACGTGGCGGACGGAACTGGTCGAACTACACGTGGCACGGCGACCAGGCGCCGGGGACGCCCTTTGTGACAGGACTGCAGAACTCCGACTGCGACTTCAGCGACCTGCGGAACGCAAAGCTGCACATCGGGATGGGGAAGAACCTCGTCGAGAACAAGATGGCGGACGCGCACTTCTTCATCGAGTTGATGGAGCGAGGCGGGAAGATCGTGACGGTGACGCCGGAGTACAGCCCGCCGGCGACGAAGGCGGACTACTGGATCCCATGCCGCCCCGGGCTGGGCGACACGGCGATCCTGCTGGGGATCACGAAGCTGCTGATGGACCGCGAGCTCTACGACGCGCCGTTCGTCAAGCAATTCACCGACTTCCCGCTGCTGGTGCGGGCGGACAATCTGAAGCGCCTGAACCCGTCGGACGTGTTCCCGGGCTACCAGCCGGGGCTGGACCCGAACGGGCCGAGCTTCAAGGTGCAGAACCTCACGCCGGACCAGTACAAAAAGCTGCAGGACTACGTGGTGTTCGACGCGAACTCACGGTCGTTGAAGGCGCTGGTCCGGGACGACGTCGGCGCGAAGCTGGCGGAGAAGAACATCGACCCGCAGCTGGAGTACCGCGGGACGGTGACGACGCTCGACGGGAAGACGGTGGAGGTACTGACGCTGTGGGAGGCGTACAAGGTTCACCTCCGCGATTACGACCTGGACACGGTCTCGGAGATCAGCGGTTCGCCGAAGGACCTTATCGAGCGGCTGGCGATTGATATCGCGACGATCAAGCCGGTGGCGATCCACGTGGGCGAAGGGATCAACCACTGGTTCCACGCGACGCTGCACAACCGGGCTTCGTACCTGCCGCTGATGCTGACGGGGAACATCGGAACGCCCGGGGCCGGCGCCTTCTCCTGGGCCGGCAACTACAAGGCTGCGCTCTTCCAGGGGACACCTGAGACAGGTCCCGGCTTCAAAGGCTGGATTGGTGAGGACCCGTTCGAACCGAACCTCGACCCCAACGCCAAGGGCAAGGACATCGTCGCGCACCTGTATACGAAGGACGAAGAACCTGCGTACTGGGACCACGGAGACCAGGCCCTGATCGTCGAAACCCCGAAGGAAGGGCGGAAGGTCTTCACCGGGAAGACGCACATGCCGAGCCCGACGAAGTTGTTGTGGACGACGAACGTGAACCTCATCAACAACGCGAAGTGGGGTTACGGCGTGTTGTTCAACGTGCTGCCGAAGATCGACATGATCATGACGCAGGACATCGAGATGACCGCAAGCTGTGAATATTCGGACTTCGTGCTGCCGGCGAACTCGTGGGTGGAGTTCGAGCAGGTGGAGGTGACGGCTTCGTGCCAGAACCCATTCCTCCAAATCTGGAAGGGTGGGATGAAGCCGATGTTCGACACGAAGGACGACATTGCCATCATGGCGGGCGTCGCCCAGGCGCTCGGGGCCGAGACAGGCGACAAGCGCTTCACCGACTACTGGAAGTTCGCTCTCGAAGGCAAGGCCGAGGTCTACCTGCAGAGGCTGCTGGACAGTTCGGGGACGACGAGCGGCTACAAGGTCGACGACATCCTGGACGGGAAGTACGGGGAACCGGGTTCGGCACTGATGATGTTCCGGACCTACCCGCGCGTGCCGTACTGGGAGCAGATTCACGACAACATCCCGTTCCACACGGATACGGGACGGATGAATTCGTACTGCGACATCCCCGAGGCGATCGAGTTCGGTGAGAACTTCATCGTCCACCGGGAAGGCCCGGAGGCGACCCCGTACCTCCCGAACGTCATCGTCAGCACGAACCCGCTGATCCGCCCGAACGACTTTGGGATCGCATGGGACGACATGGACCCGGAGCGGCGGACGGTGCGAAACGTGAAGCTTTCGTGGGCTGAGACGAAGGGGACGAAGAACCCGCTCTGGGAGCAGGGCTTCAACTTCTACTTCCTCACGCCCAAGACGCGGCACACAGTGCACTCCTCCTGGGGTGTGACGGACTGGAACGTGCTGTGGGCATCGAACTTCGCCGACCCCTACCGCGAGGACAAACGCCTCCCGGGCGTTGGCGACCAGCAACTTCACATGAACCCGGAAGACGCCAGGGCGCTGGACCTGAAGGACGGCGACTTCGTCTACGTGGACGCGAACCCTGCCGACCGGCCGTACATCGGCTGGAAGGAAGACGATGCGCACTACAAGGTGGCCCGGCTGATGCTTCGCGTGAAGTACAACCCGGCTTACCCGCGAGGGGTCGTGATGACGAAGCACGGCGGGTTCATCGCGACGGAGAAGACGGTGCTGGCTCACGAGACGCGGGCCGACGGACGGGCGGTCTCGGCCGACACGGGCTACCAGTCGAGCTTCCGTTATGGGTCGCACCAGAGCGTGACGAAGGACTGGGCGATGCCCATGCACCAGACGGACACGCTGTTCCACAAGGCCAAGATCCCGCAGGGCTTCATCTTCGGTGGGGAGGCCGACAACCACGCGGTCAACACGGTGCCGAAGGAAACGCTCGTGAAGATCACGAAGGCAGAGGACGGCAACTGGGAACCCGCAACGAGGGGTATGAGCGCGGGGACAGAGAGCGACCTGATGAAGGCTTACCTGGGCGGCAAGCTCACGCGGGTGAAGGGAGCATAGCGATGGCGGAGAAGGAGTTCGAACTCGACGACCCGTATGAGTTCGTGGCGGTGCGGTTCCCGGTGGATTCGGCTGTGGACCAGGACGAGGTGATGGCGCGCTGCTTCATCGAGGAGTACGCGCTGATCGGGATGCCCCGGGAGCGGGTGCTTCACCTGTTCCAGTCACCGGCGTTCGTAAGCCCCCGCGGGATCTTCGAGAGCCGGGGCGAGGAATTCGTACAGAAGATCATCGACGACGTCTACGGACAGCCGTTGACCGAGGAGGTGCTCTAATGGCGAAGGTCCACAACTGGCAACTGGGCCGGGAGATGGACTACCGGTTCGAGAACGGGAACACGAAGCGGCAGTTTGCGGCGGTGTTCAACACGAACCGGTGCATCGCCTGCCAGACGTGCACGATGGCGTGCAAGTCGACATGGACGTTTTCGCCCGGCCAGGAACTGATGTGGTGGAACAACGTCGAGACGAAGCCCTATGGGGGGTACCCGCAGAACTGGGATGCGAAGATCCTTGAGCTGCAGGAGAACGCGAACCCGGGTGGGCAGGTGTGGGACCCGACTCAAAAGGACGAGAAGCTCGCGCCGTATGGCCGGTTCGAGGGCAAGACCATCTTCGAGACGGCGGACGGGATCAATCAGATGGTGACCGGGTATATCCCCGAGGAGCGAGAGTGGAAGGCGCCGAACATCGGCGAGGACACGGCCACCAAGCACGACCCGAACGGCGTTTCGCTGCCGGAGCATTCGGGCTGGTTCTTCTATCTCCAGCGCATCTGCAACCACTGCACCTACCCGGCATGCCTGGCGGCCTGCCCCCGGAATGCGGTCTACAAACGTGAGGAGGACGGGATCGTCCTCATCGACCAGAACCGGTGCCGAGGGTACCGGAAGTGCGTGGAGGCGTGTCCCTACAAGAAGTCGATGTACCGGCCAAGCACGCGTACATCGGAGAAGTGCATCGGCTGTTTCCCGCGCGTCGAGGGGACGGACCCGCTGACGGAAGGGTTGCCGATGGAGACGCGGTGCATGACGGCATGCATCGGCAAGATCCGGCTGCAGGGCCTGGTGCAGGTCGATAACACCGGCGGGTGGGTGGAGGACCGGCAGAACCCGCTCTACTTCCTCGTGCACGAGGCGAAGGTGGCACTGCCGCTGTATCCGCAATTCGGGACGCAGCCGAACGTGTACTACATCCCGCCGCGGTGGGTGCCGCGTGACTATCTCAGGCAGATGTTCGGCCCAGGGGTCGATGACGCCATCGAGCGGTACACGAACCCGAGCCGCGAGTTGCTGGCGGTGCTGCAACTGTTCCGGGCGACTCAATCCATTGTCTTCTCCTACAAAGTCGAGGACGGGCCGAAGGTTTCGGAACTGACGGTGGCGGGAAAGACACGCGAAATCTTCAACGATGTGGTCATCGGCTACGACAGCGAGGGCCGGGAGATCGTGCGGGTATCCGTGGAGGAGCCTGTGCACGAGCGCCCGAGCCGCTTCGCGATGAACACGATTTAAGGGTGTGGGTGTGACAACGAAGATGACATCCCAACCGGTGGAACTAACGGCGAGGCGGGCGGCGGCCTACATGCTGCTTTCGCGTTGCCTGGCATACCCGGATGCGCGAGGCATCGAACTGCTGCAGGAGGCAGGTGTCGCGTCGTCGGACCTGTTGAAGGGCGGGCCGCTCGAAGAAGTCGCGCGACGAGCATCGGAGGGGGCCGACGCAGACATCGCTGACGAGCACGTTCGGCTGTTCAGCATCAGCTTTTCGCCGGACTGCCCGACATTCGAGACGGCGTTCGTTTCGACGGATGCAACAGACCAGACCATGCGGATGGCGGATGTGGCGGGCTTCTACCGCGCGTTCGGGGTGGACACTTCGGAGACGGGCTTCCGCCCGGATGACATCTGCGTGGAGCTGGAGTTCATGGCGTTCATGTGCCAGAAGCAGATGTACGCGGCGGAGCACCTTGGGGCGCCGCGGGTGGCACAGTCGCTGAAGGCGCAGCGTTCGTTCCTGAAAGACCACCTGGGCCGCTGGGCCGGGGCACTCGGGCGGCGGCTGGTGCTGCGGGCGCGGCCGGGTTCGTTCTACGCCGAAGTCGGCTGCGGGCTCGAGGACTGGATGGCGGAAGACTTGCGGGCCCTCGGCGTCGAGGATGTGGACCTTATCGAGAAACCGGCGACGAATTGGCCGAAGCCAGAAGAAGACGAGGACGCTCCCGTGGAACCGGCGATCATCGGCCTCGATGAGATCGGAGTGAGGTGACGATATGGCGATATCCATGCTGGCAACACGGCGGGGGATGACGGTCGGGCTCATCGTCCTTTCGATGCTCGCGGCGCTGGTCCTGCAACTCGCGGACGTGAACCCGGCTGTGTCACAGACCGCGGTGCTGACCGCGTACCAGGCGGACAAGGATCCCGGGCTGGACCCGAATTCGAGCGTCTGGAAGCAGTCGGTGCGGGCGCGCGTGCCAATGACGGCGCAGGGCGCTTCGTATCCGGCCGGCGGCGGGAGCATCGCGATGGTGACGGCGCGAGCGCTGCACTACAACGGCGTGCTGTACGTGAAGGTGGAGTGGGACGACTCGACGATGGACGACTCGACGGGCCGGGTGCAGGACTTCTCCGACGCTGTCGCGCTCGAGTTCCCGGCGCAATCGGCCGCGACAGTCCCGGCGGTTTGCATGGGGCAGGCGGATGCGGGCGTGAACATCTGGCACTGGCGGGCGGACTACCAGGCGGGCGTGCCCGACGTCTTCGTCGCACACCCGAACGCGCTGGTCGACGGCTACCCCTCGGACGAGGACCTGTTCTTCACGGCCCGCGCGGCCGGAAACCCGATGTCGCAATCGGGAGCGGTGCAGGACCTGATCGCGCAGGCGTTCCGGACGATTGACGCGGCGCCGTCGCAGGAAGTCCAGGGCCTCGGCGTGCACGAGAACGGCAAATGGTCTGTAGTGTTCGCGCGGGCGCTGGCGGGAGTCGATTCGTCGCGGGCGAGCTTCGCGAACGGCACGAAGACCGACATGGCGTTCGCCGTCTGGGATGGGAGCAAGGAGGAGCGTAACGGCCAGAAGTCGGTTTCAACGTTCGTGCGGCTTTCGGTTTCAGGCGCGGCCTTCCCAGACAAGGACAGGAGCAACGCACCGCTGTTCTGGGCGGTCGGGCTGCTGGTAGGTATTTCGGCGATCGCCGTCGGAATCGGGTGGTACGGCTACCGGGAGGGGAAGGCGAAGTGACTGCGCGAGGGGAGTTCCGGCGCGGGCAGGCAGAGGCGGCGCCGGATGCGCTGGCGCCACTGTTCCTGATACTGCTGGCGGTAGCGGCGTTCGAACTCCTGGTGCTCAGGACGTTCACGCGGGTGGCAATCCACATCCCTGCGCTGGAGCGCCTCTCGGAGCCATACCGGGTGTTGACCACGGCCGGTCGCTTTAGCTATTACCTTTCGGCCGTCCTGCTGATAGTGGCGTTGCCGACTATCGCGGTGCTGCTGGTGCGGGGGCAAGGGGTCACGGGCCGGGTGGCCGGGGCGGCAACCGCCGGGTTCGTCGTGCTCGCGGCACTGGCCCGCCTGGATGCTGTCAACCCGGTGTTCGTGGATGCGGGGACGATTGCCGCGGTCATAGTGCTTGCCGCCGTGGCGGCGGTCGCGGTTGGGTCGCCGGCAATGCTCGGGGCGTTCGCGGTGGCGTTCCTGGCGGCGGGTTCGCACACGATGTTCCAGACGGCCGCGAGCCAGGGGATGGCCGACATCGAGAGCGGATGGCTGATTTTCGTGGCGGAGGCTGCCGCGCTGGTATTCGCGGCGGCGCTGGGGTTCAGTTGCCGGTCAGTGCTTTCTCGCCGCGCATGGGTGGTCGCAGCGGCGGTGGGGCTGGTGACGTTTGCGATGTTCATCGGGAACGGTTCAACGGTTCGAATCCTGATGCTCTGGAACGGGGGGCTTGGCGGACATTTCCCGGCGGTGCTGTATGCGGTTGCGGCGGCCGGTGTTGCGGCGGGGATTCTCGGTTACCTGCGTTCGGGCCGCCTGTTGGTGGCGGCGGGCGTCGCGCTGCTCTTCATCGGTGGGATTGGCCTTCACAGCACATACCAGTCGGGCCTGGTGGTGGCGGGACTCGGCCTGCTTGCGTGGTCTGTGGCAGCGTCGCCGGTGTCGCTGCGGGGGCGCCGGGGACACGGATCAGAGCCGGCGGGATAGCCCGAGAGCGGAGAGCCAACCTATAGGGTAGTATCGAGACCGGGCTCTGCCGCACTGCCGGGCAGTAACAAGCGAAGGCGCCGCCGAGGGCGGCGTTTTCGTTCCCAACGACACTCACATACTGGAGAACGGATCTTGAACGAAGCATGGATCATCGATGGGGTGCGCTCGCCCCGGGGCGGTGGGAAGCCGGGAGTCGGAAGCCTGACGCACATCCATCCCCAGCGCATCCTGGCGCAAGTGCTGAACGCATTGAAGGACCGGGTGGGGTTCGACCCGGCAGAGGTGGACGACGTCATCATGGGCAACGGGTCCGGCGTGGGGGACCACGCGATGGACATCGCCCGGATGGCGTCGCTCGACGCCGGGTGGCCGATCACCGTCCCGGGGGTGACTCTGCACCGCTTTTGCGGTTCGGCGCAGCAGGCCGTGAACTTCGGGGCGATGAGCGTCATGTCGGGCCAGTACAACATGGTCGTGAGCGGCGGCGTGGAATCAATGTCGCGGTCGGCGTCGTTGAGCGTCGACGGGTTCACGGCGAACAACGCGCACCTCTATGCGCAGTACCCGCTGGTGCCGCAGGGGATCTCAGCCGACCTGATCGCGACCGTCGAGGGCTTCACGCGCGAAGACGTCGACGCGCTCGCGGTTTCGAGCCAGGCCCGCGCGGCAGCGGCGATTGCGGACGGACGGTTCGCGCGGAGCGTGGTGCCGATCTGCAACGACGACGGCACGCTGGCGCTGGACCACGATGAGCATCCGCGCCCGGGGACGACGATGGAGACGCTGGCCGGGCTGAACCCGTCGTTCGCGAAGATGGGCGTGATGAACCCACCGAACGATACGCGGACCTTCGACGAGATCTGCAAGGACGTGTATCCGCAGATCAAGGAAGTGAACCACGTGCACCACGCGGGGAACTCGTCGGGCGTGGTGGACGGCGCGAGCGCTGTGCTGCTGGCGACACCGGAATTCGCACGTTCGCGCGGCCTGAAGCCGCGGGGGCGAGTCCGCATGACTGCGGTGGCAGGTTCGGAGCCGGTGATCATGCTGACGGCGCCGGCGCCGGCCGCGAAGCTGTGCCTGGAACGGGCCGGGATGCGGAAGGAAGACATCGACCTGTTCGAGATCAACGAGGCGTTCGCGGCGGTCATCCTGAAGTTCAAGCGGGAATTCGGGATCGACGATGAGCGCTTGAACGTGAACGGCGGGGCGATGGCACTCGGACACCCGATCGGGGCGACCGGGGGGATGCTCATCCAGACGGCGCTGGACGAACTGGAGCGGCGGAACCTGTCGACGGCACTCATCGCGATGTGCACCGGCGGTGGCATGGGCACCGCGACGATTATCGAGCGGATTTAGCCGAGGGTTGCGGGGGCGCCGGTTGGGTGGCCGGCACCCTTCTGATCCAGCGCAGCGGTCCTCCGATTTCGGCGTCGAGCGGGCAGACGCGGAGGGCGTGCGAGCGCTTTCAGGCGACAGTACTTTGAGGGTACGCTCCGAGGACGCAGCGGAGGGAGCCAGATGCCGATTCAGCGTTTACTGATCGCGAACCGCGGAGAGGTCGCGGTGCGCATCGCGCGGACCGCGGCGGAGATGAACATCGCGACGGTGGCCATCTATTCGAAGGATGATGCGGCCTGCCTGCATGTCGCACAGGCTGACGACGCGCGAGCGCTCCCGGGCACCGGGGCGGCGGCGTACCTGGATGTCGAGGCGATCCTGGCGGTGGCCAAAGAAGCGCGGTGCGACGCCCTGCACCCAGGTTGGGGATTTCTGAGCGAGGGGGCCACGCTCGCCCGCCGTTGCGCGGAGGAGGGCATCGTCTTCGTGGGGCCGGCGCCGGCGACACTGGAGGCACTGGGCGACAAGACGCAGGCGCGTCAACTGGCGGAGGAGTCGGGCGTACCGGTTCTCCGGGGCAGTCCCGGGCCGGTAACGCTCGAGGAGGCGCAGGCGTTCTTTCGCACACTGGAACCAGGCCGCGCGATGGTGATCAAGGCAGTGGGAGGCGGGGGCGGCCGGGGGATGCGCGTGGTTGCGCAGGCCGAAGAGATTGAGAGTGCCTTCACACGGTGCCAGTCGGAGGCATTGCGCTCCTTTGGAAATGGCGACGTGTATGTCGAGGAGCGTATGGAGCGGGCACGGCACATCGAGGTGCAGATCGTTGGCGACGGGACAGGGGCGGTCACGCACCTCTGGGAGCGCGACTGTTCGGTCCAGCGGCGGCACCAGAAGATCGTGGAGATCGCGCCTTCGCCGGTAGTGGATCCCGAGTTGCGGGAGCGAATCACGGCCGATGCTGTACGGATGGCCGCGCGGCTGGCCTATTCGGGCGTGGGTACGTTCGAATTTCTTGTTGACGCGCCTGGTGGCAGCGACGACGGCCGCTACGCGTTCATCGAGGCAAACGCACGGCTGCAGGTCGAGCACACGGTGACGGAGCAGATCTTCGGGCTCGATCTTGTGCAGGCGCAGTTGCGGATCGCCGAGGGCGCGACACTGGAGGCTCTGGGCCTCACCCAGGCTCAGGTGCCAGAACCGCGGGGCAGCGCGATGCAACTCCGGGTGAACATGGAAAGGGTGGATCCGCTGGAAGGAGTCATACCTTCGGCGGGGACGCTGACGTTCTTCCAGCCGCCGGCGGGGCCGGGGGTGAGGACGGACACGTTCGGCTATACCGGCTATACCGCCTCGGCGGCGTTCGACTCGTTGCTGGCCAAGGTGATCGTGCACGCTCCGTCCGGGCGTTTCGACGACCTCCTTGCGCGGGGCGGCCGGGCGCTGCGGGAGTTTCGGGTGGACGGGGTGACGACCAACATTTCGTTCCTCAAGAACCTGCTCGAGCACGCGGAGTTTCGGGGGAACGAGTTCCACACGACCTTCGTCGATGAGCACATGGCGGACCTGGCGGCGGGGCGCGATGACGACGCCGCGCGGGAGTGGCCGCCACGGATCTCGGGGCACACGGCGGGGGCGCAGGTGGATTCCAGCGACCCTCTCGCGGTGCTGACATATGGCAAGAGCCGGTCGCGGCAGCCAGCGGGAGAGCTGGTTGACGACGCGGCGGGTCAGCCCGGGACAGTCGCGGCTCCCATGCAGGGGACGGTGGTCAGCATTGCAGTCGAGGCAGGGGAGCGGGTACGGAAGGGCCAGGAGGTCGCCGTCCTTTCGGCGATGAAGATGGAGCATCAGTTGCTGGCGCCCGTGAGTGGCGTGGTGCGTTCGGTGCGGGCGGTGGCCGGTGACACTATCGTGGAGCGGCAAGTCATCCTGCTGATTGAGGAGTCGGAGGGGGAAGCGGGAGATGTGGGTGCGGCAGAGGAGGTGGACCTCGACCACATCCGGGACGACCTGGCGGAGGTGGTGCAGAGGCACGAGTTAGCGCTTGACACGGCGCGGCCGAAGGCGGTGGAACGGCGCCGCCGAACGGGTCACCGGACCGCCCGGGAGAACGTCGAGGACCTGTGCGACCCGGGCACCTTTGTGGAATACGGGCCACTCGTGCTGGCAGCCCAGCGACGCCGACGAACAATCGAGGACCTGATCGAGAGGAGTCCGGCGGACGGTCTGATCACGGGCATCGGGTCGATCAACGGCGACGTTTTCGAGGAGCCGGCGAACCGCTGCCTTGTGATGGCGTACGACTACACGGTGTTCGCGGGCACGCAGGGTGGGCAGAACCACCGGAAGATGGACCGGATGATCGAGGTGGCGGAGCAGATCGGGCTCCCGATGGTGCTGTTCGCGGAAGGGGGCGGCGGGCGGCCGGGGGATACGGACGGCATCGGCGGTGGTGGTGGAAGCACGCGGACATTCGCGGACTTTGCGAGGTTGAGCGGGCTGGTACCAATGGTCGGGATCACGACCGGCCGGTGCTTCGCGGGGAATGCGGCGCTGCTCGGCTGCTGCGACGTCATCATCGCGACCGAAGGTTCGAACATCGGGATGGGCGGGCCGGCGATGGTGGAGGGCGGCGGTCTCGGGGTGTTCGCGCCAGAGGAGATCGGGCCGATGGAAGTGCAGGTGCCGAACGGCGTGGTCGACATCGCGGTCGCGGACGAGGCAGAGGCGGTACAGGTGACGCGGCAGTACCTTTCGTACTTCCAGGGTCCAACCCGGACGTGGGAGGCGCCCGACCAGCGGCTTATGCGGCAGATAGTGCCGGAGAACCGGCTGCGCGTGTACGACGTCCGGCGGGTGATCGAGACGCTCGCAGACGCCGGGACGGTCCTCGAGTTACGGAAGGACTTCGGAGCGGGGATGATCACTTCGTTTATCCGCGTGGAGGGAAGGGCCGTCGGGATCGTGGCGAACGACCCAAGACACTTCGGAGGGGCGATCACGTCCGACGGGTCGGACAAGGCGGCGCGGTTCATGCAGATCTGCGACGCCTTCGACGTGCCGGTGCTGTTCCTGTGCGACACACCGGGCATCATGGTCGGCCCAGAAATCGAGAAGACGGCGCTGGTGCGGCATTCGAGCCGCATGTTCGTGATTGGTGCGAGCCTAACGGTGCCCTGCATGACGATCGTGTTGCGGAAGGCATACGGACTCGGGGCACTGGCGATGGGGGCTGGTTCGTTCAAGGAGCCGCTGTTCACCGTTTCGTGGCCGACGGGCGAGTACGGCGGGATGGGGCTGGAGGGTTCGGTGAAGCTGGGCTATCGGAACGAACTGGCTGCTATCGAGGACCCGGAGAAGCGGCGGGCCGTCTATGAGGAGATGGTGGCGAAGGCGTACGAGCACGGGAAGGCGCTGAACGAGGCCTCGCTGTTCGGGGTGGATGACGCCATCGACCCGGCGGATTCGCGGCTGTGGGTGGCGAGCCTGCTGAAGTCGGTGCGGCAGGGACCACGGCCAGCAGGGAAGAAACGGAACGCGATCGACGCCTGGTAGGAATGGTCCGGCGGCGGAAGAACTGGCTGCCGAACCGAGAGCGGAAAGTACATGGATCATCCGAGCATCGGGGGCCTCGTCGAAGCGGGCTACCGGGTGATGATCCTCTAGAATTGCCGGGCGATTTGCCGCTGGAGGACGCGCGCGATGGATTCCCTGACTCGTGAATCGGAGGCCGGGGGAGCACAACCCGGCCCCACCGGAGCGGGATTCTGCGCGCAAGGGCACCCGGCCGGGCGCCTGTTTCGCTTTTCCTCCGGCGTCACACCGGTTGAGAAGTGTTTGCGACATGCCGCTGTCCACCGGCCGCTCATGCGCAACGCGCTTGCGACAGCGGCTGTGGTGGGGACAATCCTGACGGCAATCAACCAGGGGAACGTGTTGCTTGAGGGGCGTTTCCCTGGCGAGCTGTGGTGGAAGATCCCGCTGACCTATTCGGTCCCGTTCATGGTTTCGACGTGGGCGGCGCTGCGGATCTCGCTGGTGCGGGGGGCGAGGTG
>DATBWD010000032.1:0-5649 GCA_036515015.1 Tepidiformaceae bacterium | reverse complement strand
GCGGCTTCCCGTCGCTCGGCGATGAGTTCCTCGACGAGGCTCTTCTTGTGCGGCGCACGGGCAAATGCTTCCTGGACCTCAGCAATGATTCGCGCCGGTGTCTCCACAACCAGCCGGCCATCATCAGCTGAAAGCACCAATGTGTCGCCGGCCTTGAGGCCCAGCTTTTCGCGTAAACGCGCCGGGATGACGAGGCGACCCTGTGCCCCCAACGTTGTTCGCTCGCCGAAATCGTTCGTCTCCATAGGACGATTCTGCCACACCACCTGTTGGATGTCACGCCGACGACCGCGTGCCACATTCCCGGCGCGCCCGTTGACACGCGTCCCGTTCGACGCGGAACCTGAGCCGATGGAACCGATCGTTTTGCCCGGCATCGACGAGTATTCGGAGGCGCATAGCAGCGCCGAACCGGAGTACCTGGCGCAGGTGGCCGAAGCGACCCGCGAATTGAGCGACCAGGCCCAGATGATGATCGGGCCGGTCGAAGGCGGGCTGCTGAAGATGCTCGTCGCGATGCTGAAGGCGAGACGCGTGCTCGAGATCGGGACGTTCACCGGCTATTCGTCGCTCTGGATGGCGGCGGGGCTGGCGGAAGGTGGTCGCATCATCACCCTCGAAGCGAACGCACGGCACGCAGACATTGCGCGCCGGCACATCGCCGCCAGCCCGTACGCCGACCGGATCGAGGTGCGCCCCGGGCGGGCAGTGGAGACGCTCGCGACCGTCGACGGCCCGTTCGACTTCGTGTTCATCGACGCCGACAAGGAGAACTACCGCAACTACTACGAGGCGGTGCTGCCGATGCTCTCAGAGGGCGGCCTGATAGCGGTCGACAACGTGCTCTGGAGCGGCACCGTGCTCAACCCCGGGGCGGACGACCGGGACGCGATGGCAATCGTGGAGTTCAACGCACATGTGCGTGCGGACCCGCGAGTCGAGTGCGTGATGCTGACTGTCAGGGACGGGCTGACGCTGATCCGGAAGCGCTAACCACCACCACCGGCGGCCGCGGCGGGCGCGGGGAGGGCAGCAACGGGCCGGGCCTCGCGGCGGCGCTGCGGGTCGAACTGCATGGCGACGAGGGCGAGGGTAGTGAGGACGCCGATAGCCGCAAGCGTCATCCGGGCGCCCGCGAACTCGGTGCCGACCCCGGCGAGCATGAGCGGCAGGACGATGATCGACTCGGTGAGGGTCAACTGGACGGCGAAGACACGGGCCTGCTGGTGCTGCGCGGCCGTCTCCGTGAGCGCGACGCGGGCGCTGATGAGCGCCGAACTGAAGGTCAGGCCGAGGAGGAAGGCCACTGGAACCGCGACGATGAACGTCGTGTTGAGCGTCGCTTCGAGGCGAGCGATCGGCGGCACCTGGCTGTACTGCGCGGCGGCAGTGAGGCCGTAGTCGAGCGCGGCGAGGGCGAACACGGCGACGGTCATCCCTATCAGGGAGAGCCGCATCACGGGGAGCGCGGTCCCGAGCGAGAGCGTGCGGCCGGCCCAGGCGAGGCCGATGACGACGCCCGCAATGCCCGGCACGAGCAGGTAGGCAATCGCCTCGCCGCCGAGGCCGAGATCGTGCTGGAGGTAGAACGGGAGCGCGACGACGATGCCGCGGGCGATGATCACTTTGAACGCGAGCACAACGACTGCATAGCGGGCGATCGGCTCGGACATGAAGAATCTGCAGGTCTCGCGGAACGTGAAGGCGGTGCGATTCGAAAGCATCTGCCCGGCCGGCGTGGCCCGGAGGCGGATGGCAAGCACGATAGAGAAGATGTTGAGGACGCCGAAGCCAACGGCAGAGCCGATAAGCATGGCCTGCGTGCCGCCGATGAAGTAGAGCGCGGGCGCGAGAATGAGCATCCCGGTGCCCTGGCCGGCGTATTGCAGCCCGACGAGCAGCGAGTGGGCGCGACCGGGGGCGTCACGCTGGATGGTCTTGACCAGCGCCATTTCCGCAGGGGTGAACACCTGCGAACCGCTGGAGTAGGCGAATGCGACCAGCCACGCCCATGTCGCCCCTTCGAGCAGGAAGACGGCGGCGACAACCGGGAGGAGCCGGAGTATGGCGCCCAGGGCGAAGCCGCGGGCGGGGCCGATTCGGTCCACGATCGCGCCACCGGGGAGGCCAAGGAGGATGGCGGGAAGGAGCGTGGCAACAAAGAGACTGCTGAGGCCGATCGCGGCGGCGGTGCTTGTCCCGGCGATCACGAAGAGCGCGGCGAGCAGCATGTTCTGGGCCGTCTGCGCCGTGAACTTGGCAGCGTAATACGTCAGCCGGTCTACCGTGCCCGCCCGGACAGCGTCCTCCACGCGAGTACCCCACTCCGCACCAATAGTTGCAGACCACCGCGCCCGCAAGGACGTTGCCTGCAAAGTTCCCGAGAGGACGGTGTGGGCCGTTCTCTCCTCATTCGCCTACGGGGTTAGCTGACGGGTTCGGTGGAGGGAGTCACCTATGCGCTTTCGCGCAATACACCCCAATCACGTGGTTCCCCCGTTCCCCCGGAGAGGGGGACTCGGCTTACGCTTAACGATAGCTGTCACGCGTGTCGCAATCAATAGCCAGTTCTGTAAAGTAACCGGGCGCGAAGACGGCGATGGGCGGGCGAAATCAGCGAGCCTGGAGCGCCCCGGCGTCGACACCTTCGTAGAGGCGTTCGGTGGCACTCTCGGCCGCCTGGAACGCGGGCGACGGGTAAATCCCGATGAAAACCACGCCGAGCATCAGGGCGGCGCCAGTGACCCAGAGGACCGGAGCGACCCTGAAGCGCGCCAACCCATCCTCCGGGTGAAAGAGATACATCTGGCGCAGGACCATCAGGTAGTAGTAGAGGCTGATGAAGCTGTTGAGGACTGCCAGCCCGACGAGCCAGAGGAGTTCGTCGGTGACGCTCGCCTGGAACATGAAGAGCTTGGTGGCGAACCCGGCGAAGAACGGCAGGCCCGCGAACGAGAACAGCGAAACGGTGATGACCAGCGCGAGGAAGGGCTGGGTCTCGGCCAGCCCCCGGAGCCCGACGATGGTGTCCTTACCGGTGCGGTTGTAGTAGGCGGTGAGGGCTGTGAACAACGCCAGGGTCGAGGCGACGTAGCCGAGCATGTGCAGGAGCAGCGCGGTCGAGGCGTTGCGGCCGATCTCGGCATCGCCGTAGCCGATGGCCGCGACGACGACGAGCATGTAGCCGACCTGGCCGATCGAACTGTAGGCGACGAGGCGCTTCATGCTCGTCTGCTGGATGGCGATGAGGTTACCGCCGGTCATCGTGATGGCGGCGAGGATAGCGACGGCCCAGCGCCATTCGACGGCGTCGACCACGAGCGCGGATGTGAAGAGCTGGATGATGAGCGCGAACCCGGCGGCCTTCGAAAGCGTGGAAAGGAAGCCGGTGATGGGCAGCGGCGCGCCTTCGTAAGCGTCGGGAGCCCACATGTGGAAGGGCGCGGCAGCCACTTTGAAGCCCACGCCCGCAATGATGAGCATGAAGCCGACCACGGCCGCGGCATCCGTGTCGCCGGCGCGCGAGGCGAGGCCTTCCGCAATGCCGGCGTAGTAGGTCGTCCCGGCGACGCCGTACACGAGGCTCATGCCGTAGAGGAAGATGGCACTCGAAAACGCGCCCAGCAGGATGTACTTGAGGCTGGCTTCGCTCGCGAGGTTTTCGCGCCGCAGGTAGCCGACGAGGATGTAGAGGGAGAAGCTCAGGAGTTCGAGCGAGATGTAGGCGGTGAGCAGTTCGCGCGCGGAGGCCATGAAGACCATGCCGCAGCCCGCGATGAGCAACAGCCCGTAGTATTCGGCGGCGACGCGCGTGCGCTCCCGCAGATACTGGGCGGACATGAGCGCGGTGACGGCGACGATGCCGGCGCCGAGCAGGCGGAAGAACGTCGTGAAGTTGTCGACCTGGATGAGGTTTTGGAAGTTGCCGGGTTCGTCGCCGATGTAGAACAACGAGGCGATGCCCCAGGCGGCCGCACCCGCGGCGGCGAGGTAGGCCAGGTAGTCCTTTCGGATCTGCGGCCACCAGAGTTCGACGGCGATGATGAGGATCGCGGCGCCGGCGGCGATGTATTCCGGGATGAACAGCGTGTAGTCGCGCATCAGCCGGTGACCCCCGGGATTGCCGTCACGGTGACGCCAATGCGGTCAGTGAATGGCGCCCACCAGAGACCCATGACGATGATCGAGGCGATGAGGAGGCCGCCGGAGATCTTTTCCAGCGGGGTGATGTCGCGGAGGTCGCGCCAGCGCGGGTTCGTCGGACCGAAGAAGACCATCGAGAACATGCGGAGCATGTAGGCCGCCGCGAATGCCGCCGCCACGATCGCCAGCGCACCGGCGAGCGGATAGGACCGGAAGGTTCCGACGAAAATGTGGAACTCGGCGGTGAAGCCCGACAGCCCGGGAAGGCCGACATTGGCGAGGCCGGCAAGGCCGTAGAAGACGACCCACATCGGCATCACCTTTGCGAGGCCGCCGAAGTCCTTCATGTCGCGGGTATGCGCCTGGTCGTAGAGGGCGCCAATCATGAGGAAGACGAGAGCCGTCATGACGCCATGGCTGAACATCTGGAGGACGGCCCCCGTGACGCCGATGACGTTCATGGTCGCCAGGCCCATGAGGACATAGCCCATGTGGCTCACGGAGCTATAGCCGGAGATCAGCTTGAAGTCGCGCTGGGTGAGCGCGGCGACCGCGCCGTAGAGAGCGCCGGTCGTGCCGAGGACCATGAGGACGGGCATCCAGTAGTCGGCGCCTTCGGGCAGTAGCTGGATGCCGAGGCGGATGATGCCGAACGCGCCCAGCTTCATCAGGACGCCCGCGTGGACCATGGAGACGGCTGTCGGGGCGGACATGTGGCCGTCGGGCGACCACGTGTGGAACGGCCAGAGCGCGGCCAGCACGCCGCAGCCGATGACGAAGAACGGGAAGAAGGTGCGCTGGAAATTGGGGCTGAGAGTGCCGTCGCTGCCGGCGGCCCAGAGGGCGGGGAGGTCGAACGAACCCAGGCCTGCTTCGTTGACGACGGCGAAGATGCCGATCCACATGAGGACCGAGCCGGCGACCAGGTAGAGCGTGAGCTTCATCGCGCCGTATTCCTTGCGCGTCGAGCCCCAGATCCCGATGAGCAGGTAGAGCGGCACCACGGCGAGTTCGTAGAAGAAGAACAGGAAGAACAGGTCGAGCGAGAAGAAGGTGCCGTAGACGCCGGAGATCAGCACCCAGTAGAGGACGAAGAAGTCCTTGGTGCGGTAGTCGAGCTTCCAACTGGCCAGGGTGCCGGCGAAGGCAACGATGCCTGTGAGCAGGACCATGGTGGCGGAAATGCCATCCACGCCGAGGTAGAGGCTGATGCCATCCTCGCCGAGGAAGGCGACGTTTTCGACCCAGGCCCAGCGCAGGACCATCTGGATGGGCTCGGCGTCGTCGCCGAACTGGAAGGCGACGAAGATGTAGACCGAGAGGCCCAGCATGATGGCCGCGAAGATCGCGGACGCATAACGGACGGCCATCTTGTGGGTGCCCGGGATGAGCATCGCCACGACCATCGCGAGGAGCGGAGTCGCCAGTGTGGCCAGGACTGCGTAACCCTGGGCCTCATCGAACGTCATCAATTAACCCTCAGCAACATGCCGGCCGCCGTGAGGA
>DATBWD010000031.1:0-9847 GCA_036515015.1 Tepidiformaceae bacterium | reverse complement strand
GACTGTCAGAGCGGTCAGGACGCCGCCGCCAAGCGCGACGAGCGTGTAGTAGATGAACCATTCCCCCGTGAAGCGGACGAAGTCCATCCGGGGGGCGTCGGAGCGCCAGGCGCCGCCCAGGTAGGCCACGCCCGCCACGAGCCAGAGGACTATCGGGAGGTGGATGGCGACGAGCGCCTCGGTGTCGCCGCCCTGTTCGAACGGGTATGCGTTCACGAGGACCGCGGCGGCGGCGAAGGGAACCGCGAGCCAGGCGACCACACGAAGCGGGAGGCTTCGCCGCCACGCAAGGAAGCCGATGAGGAAGGGCAGGGTCAACAGGGCGGAGTTGCGCAGGTAGAACGAGGTGTCGGCGTCGGTGTTGGCGCTTTCGGAAGCGCCGAAAGGGTTGACCCCGAATGCGGCCGGGAGCTTGAACGCCAGCGCCGCGGCGATTGCGAAGCAGATAGTGATGGCGAGTTCGGCGTAGGCCCAGCCCGGGCGCTCACGAACGGTGTCGCCGGCGAGCACGAGTTGTTTCCAGAGCTGACTGGAGCGCTCTCGGGCGAATTCGCGGGACAGTTCGTTCACACCGCCGATTCGCTTGATGGCAACGAGGAAGGACTCATCACCGCTGAGGCCGGCGGCTCCGAGTTCGGACATCTCGGTGCGCAGATGGTCCTCGAGTTCGTCGACATCGACGTGGTCGATCGTCCTGCGTCGGAGGAGGTAGGACCTCCATTCCTTGATTTGCGCCTCGATCCGGGGATCGATTGTTGATTCCATTGAGCGTCAGCCCTCCACGGGGCTGAGAGGGGAGTTGGCGACCTGAAACGCCCGCCAGGCATTCTGGAGCGCACCCGAGACGACTTCCCACTGGCGGCGCTGCTCGGAGAGAGCCTTCCGGCCGGCGGGCGTGATGCGGTAGTACCTGCGCCGGCGGCCACCCGGGGGCGAATCCCACGTTGCCTCGACGTAGCCGAGGCGGTCGAGACGGTGGAGGAGGGGGTAGAGCATGCCGTCGGTCCACTCCATCGCGCCGCCGGAGAGTTCATCGATGCGTTTGAGGATGGCGTACCCGTAGCTTTCGCCCTCGTTGAGGATGGCAAGGACGAGGGGCATGGCGGAGGCGGCGACGAGGTCCTTGCCTATGCGGAGGTCGTTCCCGGCTTGCATAGGAGCACTATACATTGAGGTGCTAGGTAATCGTCAAGGTGAGGGTTTGGTGGAGTCTCGGAAAGTGGTGGCCGAGGAGTCAGCGCCAGAGACGCGAGACGATCGCGTAGCCCACGATGATCGACGCGAGGGTCGCCAGCAATACACCCAGGTTCAAGACGATGCAGGGCAGGCCGCCGATCACTGCGACGCCGGAGAGGCTGTCGCAGAAGTCCCAGCGCGGCCTGCCGCCCCAGCCGGTATAGCTCGACTCGCCTCCCAGCACAAACTGCCAGACGACGATGACCGCCGCCGCGAGCAAGACCGACTTCACACCATTCGCCAACCGACGCTCCCTGGGCGGCCCAGCCGGCCCGCCATCTGGGTCGGCACTATAGCAGAGGGGCTCCCGGCATTCGGCGCCAGGTTCGTCCCTCGACCGGGCTGGTGAGGCCGGGCGGAGCTACCGGGTACCCCCTTCCCGCCACGTCTCGGTCAGGCGGTTGGCCGCACTGGCGGCGTCCCAGGTTTCGCCGGCCTGCCGTCGAAGGGCGGTGCGCCGGTTCGCGGGGGCGCCTTCGGCCATCCGTTCGACGAACGCCGCCCTATCCTCCGCCACGACGTCAGCGATCCGCTGACCTTCGAGACGCGTCCCGAGGGGCGAGTCGGCACTGACGCCCCTGAGCGTTGTGGCAGGAAGGTCGGCGGCGGCCGCGGGAGAGCCGAGGTGCTCCTCATCGAGGCGACCGGTGCCGGTTGTATCGAACAGCTCGCCCAGCCCTGTGCGGGCGGTCCGCAGATCATCGAGGCGCAGAGTCTGGCCTTCGATGACTGCAGCAGCCTCTGCGGGCGAGTTGAACGTCGTAGCCGGGTCGACGCCCGTGATTGCGTAGACCTCCCGCAAGGTGAACGTTTCGCCCGTTGCCGGGTCGGCGTATTCGCGGTCGCCTTCGCGCGCGAGGAAGTTCGCGACGGTCTCGCCCCGTTCGACCTCATAGTTCACGGGCAGGTAGGCACTTGTCCCATCGGCTCTCGCGACGTTGACGAGGATCCCGGCCGGTTCGGCGTTTTCACTCTCGGCACGCAGGTCGGTGATGATGTCGTTCCGGGTGTAACCGCCCCGCGTCCGTTGCTGGCAGAGGAAGTAGAAGTCCGCGAACGAGGCGACGTAGCGGCGGTGGGCGAAGCAGTCGATGGTGTTCACCTTGCCATCGTCGCCGAGGACGATGTCGGCGAGGATGACCCATGGCTCCAGCGGGCAGGGCGGACAGGCGCGAGCCTCGAACGTGCCGTTCGGGCCAGTGACGCAGCTCACGGCCTGCTCGATATCGGGTTGCGGCATGGGGTCGCTGTAACTCGACGGCAGGTCGAGGAGGACCTTGATGGCATAGCCATCGCGGATACGACTGTATTCGCAGTCTGCTTCGGCGCAGCCGCAGCCGTGTCCCTGTGCCCGTACCGGCCGTGTTTCGCACTCGTCGTGACGGACGGCGAGATAGAGGGTGCGTCCGCCGGGGCGGCCGACGCGTACGTTCGTGCACCATGGGTCCCCGCCGCCGCATGCGGAGACGGCGTTGCCATCCAGCCCTTCGTGGCAGAGGTCGACATCGACATTTTTGTCGATGAGGATCTCGTGGCCGTAGGGACCGAGGATGTAGCCCGCTTCGACGACGACCTTGCAGGTGTCGGACGGGTTTGCCATGACCCGGGCGCCGCAGACGACGCCCCAGCCATGCAGCAGCCGATTGTGGCGCAAGGCTTTGTCGCGGAAGTAGATCTGGTCCTGCGTCAGGTCATCGGGGGCTACCAGCTGGCGCGGGAAGAACCGGGTCCGCTCCATGCCCGAGCCCTGGCCGGGAGGGCAAGGGAAACCGTCGGAGCAGCCGCAGCCGCCCTTCGACGTAGAAGTGGTGTAGGCAGAAGGTGCGAGTGACATTTCAGAGAACTCCTTTCGTCCCGCGGCACGGCCGCAACCGGTTCTGAAGCGAGTGGGTGCTATCCATGCCTTACCTCGAACCAGGCATCGAACTCGCCGCCTTCGTTCCCATCGCCGGAGCGAGGAAGAGCGGCGCCGGTGTCGGTCAGCCCGTCGTAGGCGGTACGCGTGAACTGCTGTTCGGCGTCCGCATTGAAGATCCTGTTGCGCATGGTCTGGCTGAGGCGCGTGCCGACGAACTCGGCATCGAGGGTGAGCGGCGGCGTTGCGGTATCGGTGATGGCGCCGGGTTCAGCGCGGGCCTGGACGATGTAGCGGGCCGGTTCGCCAGGTTCATCGATGCGAAGCCTCCACAATGCGGTGGAGCCCGTGCGCCCCTCGAAGTCGTCGAGGATGTCTTCGAGTTCGAGCAGGACGGGGCGGACGGTGATCTCCTCACCGCGGTCGATCAGCTGGTGGACGCGCAGCCACCGCAAGAGCGCGTCCGGCTCACGAAGGTGGTCTTCCTGCATGCGGCGGTCGAACGTGAGCGCCAGGAACGGCGCCTCGAGCCAGCGCCCAAACATCCGCTCGTCGGTCTCGGGGGACAGGACCATCGAGGGGTCGGGGAGCATGTGGAGGATGACCGGCGGGTTGGCGGCCGGGGCGGCTACACCCAGCGCGAACAGGGGTAGCTCGGGTGCGCCGCTGATCGAGGCGGCCATGGTGTTCAGTCCTTCGGCGGGGCCGAGAGTCCAGGCCGTCTCTGCACGGCCGTCCGCGGCGCTTGAAACGCTTGCCGGCGAGACCGTCCCACCGCCGCCGCGCACGGTGAATGTGACGGTCTCATCCGCGACGGCGTTGCCCTCGTGGTCGACAACTTCGACAACGAGCGGCTGCGGGAGGGCGGCGCCGGGCGTACCGGACTGAGCGTCTCCGGAGACGTAGCGCAACTGGAGGGCCGGGGCCGCGCAGCATGCATCCAGGCGATCCGCGAGGCAGAGGATGAGGTCGAAGAGGCGGCTGTTGCTGTACACGGTCGTTCGAGCGACGCATGGCTCGACGGTGACCGCGGCCGTGGCGTCTCCGGGCAGGCGCACGACCCCGAGGGGGATGCACTCTTCGGACGGCACCGGGCAGGCATCCGTGAGGGTCGAGCAGGCTACGCTGCGGCGATCGAAGTCATCGGGAATGGCCTCCGGAAAGATGGCCGCACACTGCTCATCGGTCAGGCCTGTGGGCGCCTGTACTTCGCCGGAAACAACCTGCAGGCGAAAACGTTCGCGGATGAGGTTCGGCGCACAGGCTGTGCCGGCGTCGCAGTCTCCGACGAGTACGGGTACCGGCTCGCTCTCACATTCGTGGTAGCAGAGCAGGATGGTGACGGCGCCCTCGCCTTCGATGCGGTCACCGTCGGGCCGTCCGCAGTCGTCGGTGGGCTGGCGCGGATCATCGATGCAGAAGGAGCCAGGCACGATGATTTCGCGGCCAAATGGATCGATGGCCAGGCCGGGGCGCAGCCACACCTGCTGGCCGCCCTCGGCGACCTCCATTTCGAGCCCGCACAGTACGCCCGGACCGAGCCCAAACTGGTTTAGCAGCCAGCGTTTCCGGTTGAAGTAGGCCTGCTCCATTTCGAAGTGGAGCACGCCCAGCATCTTCCCGTAGAAGTAGTTGTTGCGCGCCGGCGCCGTCAGTTCCCGCAGGGCCTGGGTGTCAGAGTGGTGGGCCATGGGAGTACCTCCAATCGAATCAGTTACGCGAGCGTTATCGCGTGCCGAAGTGCGGTGGACTGGCCGACTGCGGCGTGTGAGGGTGGTGGCGGCAAGACGGTCCCGAAGCCAAGGAGCCCTTCCCCGCCAGGGACGAAGGTGCCGGGAACGTCCCCGACGATGGTGTCGACACCTACCTGGGCCTGGAAGCCGACGCGCAGGAGCGCGTCGATGGTGCAGAGGTCATAGGTGGTGTGGGCAGGCTTTTCCCGGTCGATGATCGAACGCATCCGTTGCGGCGCCTCGACTCCCGCCAGGTCGACGGCGTAGGCGCTCACGCAGAACCGGTGGGCCACTTCTTCAAACAGCGGCGCCCCGTATTCATCCTCCCGAATGAGGTGCGACTGTCCCGGAGTCGCGGTAACGCCGACGACCGCGCCATCGGCGTGGGCCACAGCGAGCACGGTTGTGGCGGCCAGCGTCGAAGTCTCGCCGAGCGACCAGATGGAACCGAGGGCACCGGGCTCGGCGATATGGACGTTCGCGCCGGTGTAGAGCCTGATCGTCTCCACGAGACCTTCCACCGTACCCCTGCGCCTGTGAGCGGCGAAGGCTTCGGCAACGGCGCGGCGACGCTTCGGCTCGTCCCATTCCTCCTGCAGGTCGATGCCTACCCACCCGGCCAGCCAGTCGAGCCAGGAATCCGGGGCTCCATCGGTCGAAGCGGTGCGGGGATCGAAGAGCAGTGGTAATTGGTCGATTACTGCTTCGAGGCCCGCAAGTTCGCTTTCGAGAAGGAGCATGGCGGGCACGCCGAAGCTCGGATCGGCATCGCCCCGTGTGTAGGTGGCGGGCAGGAAGCGCATCCAGGAGCCGGAGTTGAACGTGACCTGAAGCTGCGCGATCGACGGACTTTCCGTCCCGTCGGCTTCGAGGATGCCGGCGACCCAGAGGTAGCGGCCGCGGTCGGTCAGCGCGAGGAAGTCGAGTGTACCGGCCGGGGCGGCACGCCAGGTGTCGAGCGGCACGCGTTCACCTCGCCCGGGAACGAGGGCGGCGGGTGCCGCGGCGCCACATTCGGCAGGGAGTGCTGGCGGCGCCGGTTGGTTGCTCGCGAGCGCGAAGAACTGGACGTGTCCGCTCGCTCCCAGCGACGCTTCGGCCGTCACTCTCTGCCACTCAGCCGGCAAGGGGCCACCGTCGAGCGGCCCGGCGAGGAACGTCCCGCAGCGGCCATAGGCGGAGTCCGGCGTGAGCCGGACGGGCTCGCCGCTGCCCTGGCGTGCCAGCAGGCGCCCATGACAATCCACGACGAGGGCGAGCACAGGCCCGGCTGCGGGGAACGGGCGGATGACCGAGCGCGCACCGTCGGCGGCGATGACGTGGACTCGGCCGTCGACGTCGCCGAGGTACACCGCATCCCGGGTACCCGCGAGCGCCGTCACGACCACACCCGGGATCCGCAGGCGCGCAGTCAGGTCCGCGTCGAGCACCCCGGCCAGCGTGAAAACAAGCACCTCGCCGCTGGATGCGTCGATCACCCCAATCCGTTCACTGTCGCCGGCGGGGATGATGGCGAGATAGGCGGGTTCGGCCGGGACCCGGGGCTGCGCCGCGAGCGTTTCCGCGAACGACGGGACAACCTGAAAGCGGCGGTCGAACTGCTGGACACGCCGGTTTCCTCGTTCCGAGACGTAGATCCGGCCATCGGCGGCGACGGCGAGGCCTGCAGGGCGGTCGAACTTCCCGGGATCGTCTCCGGGGCGAGGCACCCCGGTGGGGTCACCCTGCCCCACGATCGCACGAAGTTGCTGGCTCGAGAGGTCGACGACCTGCAGCCGGTGGTTTGCACCATCAGCGATGACGAGCCAGCCCTCGCTGGTGACGGCGAGGCCGGCAGGTTCTCGAAGCTGGCCGGGTTCGGAGCCTTCGCCCCCGACGCAGGTAAGGGGTGCGCTGCGCCCGTCGCAACCATCGACACGCCAGATGACGTGGCGCACGGCATCGGCGATGTAGACATTGCCTTCGAGGTCGACAGCCATGCCGGGGGATGCCGACAGTGGCTCGGCCGCGCCGGGGAGTGCCGGGCCGAACGCCTGCACATCCCCGGGGAGGCTCGACAGCCGCAGCGCGCCGCTTTCCCGGTCGATCACCAGGCCCGCGAGGTTGCCCGGGGCAATCGTTTCCCATCCGGCGCCTGAGTTGAGGTATCGATAGCCCTCCGGACCGATCTCGGCGCGAGGGTTCGTCCGTGTCGTAGGAACTTCAGAGGAGGAAGAGCGTGTGGCCGTTGTCATGTCAGCCCTCCACGCCCATCCAGACCACGTACCAGCCAAGGCCGCCCTCATCGGGGTCGGTCGAGCTCAACTGTGGCGGAAGTTCTTCATTGATCATCGAGGCGGGATTGAGGGACGCCCCGGGGAACGAGCCTTCGGGCAAGAGCACAACCATGTCGAACGAGAAAGGCCCCGGCGAGACGACCTGGGCGTAGCCATCGAGAACGAGTTCGCTGTCGGGCACAACCCGTTGCCCAACGACGTGCGCCTGGTACGCCGGCGTGGAGCGGAACCCGGCAGAGGTGGTGCTAATGGTGGCGGCGACGCCGAGTGGCTGCTCGTCGTTGGGCCAGAGCCGCCAGGTGGTTTCCCCAGGTTCGCTCTGGCCGGCGGCGATGTATGGCTGCTGCTCGGCGACAGCATCCCGGCGACCGGCGGGAGAAACGTCCGACGCGAGCTGGCAGTCCTGCACCTCTATCGTGGCGAGAACGACATCGAGCCCGAAGCGATACCCTTCGTCCGGGTCCTGCCAGCGAAAGAGCGCCTTCTCGGGCCGGCGGACTGCTCCAGCCGTTTCGCACGCGCCCGCCCGCGTTTCGGGGGTGATGTCGCTATCGTCGAGATACGAGACGGTAAGGAAATACGTTGCCGGCCCGCCTGCGGGACTGCCGGAGACAGCCGGCACAGCCATCTCGAGCGTCTCAGCGAGGAGAAGTTCGCGGCCTTCGCAGTCGATTGCGTAGCCGGGTTGGAGTTGCACGACGCGCTGCTTGCGCTTGCCCGTCGCTGCGTAACCGAAGGCGATGCCCCAGTTGTGGAGGCTGCGGTTGTGCAGCCAGCGCAGTTCACGATGGAACGACTGCGCGCCAGAAAGATCCTGGGCGTCGAGCCGTTGGCCATCGAAGAATGCCGGCCGGTGGAGGACCGGGATATCAGACATAGGAGCCTCCTTGGGGCCACTCGGCCAACATCACGGTGGTCGAGAAGAGCGGGAGCGGATTATTCAAGAAGAACAGCGAAAGCACATTCAGCACCGGTGGACAGCCGCCGGTCGGTTCGATGCCCAGCCACGTGACCTTCACCTGAGGACCTGCAGCGCCCACGGCCGCGAGCGTTGAGCTGAACAACTCGGTCTCCAGTCCGACCCGCACGTCGAGCTGGAACGACGTCCGCTGGGCGTTCCGGATCGAGACGAACGGCCCCAGGATGGATGCCAACCCGGCCGCTCCCGTGCCACCTTCCTCCGAGAGCGCAGGTATTGAGATTCGGGCGAAGTAGAACGGTGTTCGACTGAAGCCGCCGGCAGCCGTGGAGACGGGTGTTGTGAAGGCCAACTGGTTTTCGTCGAACACGAGCGTGCGGTTGACGGTCGCACCGGCGGCGTGAGGGCGGACCTGTCCCTGCGCGTGGCGGCGTACGCTGAAGTCGAGCGCCGGGTCGAACTCGCGCTTGGACGTCACGCGGCATCGGACCAGCGGGATGTCTTCGCCAAGGCGCGCTTCGGGCGAAACGGCCGGCGGCGAAGGCGTGCCGGCGGGAGCCGGGCCGGCCAGGCACCACCGCCAGACCGGACGTTCCTCGCGCGGGTCGATGCCTTCGACACAGCCGAGTTGCCCCAGTGGCCGACCCGGCGGTTCGCTCGCCCGGATGACGAGGTCGAACCACCATGCGTCTGCATCCCCGGGGGGGAGCACCGGGACTCCAACGTTGAGGGTGTGCGAGGAGAGGACCTCCCCGCCGCGCGCGTCGTAGGCGATACCGGGGCCGACCTGGAGGATGGTCTGGCCCGAGAGGGAAACGTCGAAACCGAGGGCAACTCCCCACGTGTCGTGGAGGGCGCGAACGTGGAGTCCACGGAGCAAACGCTCGTTGTCTGTGTCGTCCCGGAGGTCGCGGGCGGCGAGGAGTTGACCGTGGTAGTACCCCACCCGCCGGGCGTTGGGCCCCTTCGCGTTGTTCATGAGACCTCCACCTCGTGCGTCCCGGACGTGGTCAGGGAGAAGGGGCCGACGCACACGTTTCCGCAGGGGACCTCGTCTTGCCCCGCGTACAACTCGAGTTCGAGCACGTGGTCGACGCCAGAGACGCTGTCGATCACATGCAGCACTTCCGAGCGATAGACATCGCGTCCAAAGGGCCAGCCGCGGCCCGTCGGCCCGCCGAGCATCGGGTGAAGGAAGTGCGCGAGGGCGGCAAGGATGTCCTCCTGTGTCCGGGCGGCATCCGCGCGGGGCAGTGCGCGTACGTTGGCACGCACGCGAACCTCGACGTACTCGGGCCCAACCACGACGAGTCGAGTGCCGATGGTGCGGCGCCGGTGGAGGTAGCGTCGTACAGTCTCGAGGAGTTCTGGGGTCGGCTCGGGGCGAGCGAGCGGCAACTCCGGCACTACGACGACGCTCACGGTCCCGGGCGCCTGGAGGCACGGGTAGCGGGGGTCGATGCCGCTCCAGGCGCGGGCGCGTCGCACAGTAGTGCCGGGCACCTCGAGCGCGATGCGTTCGTAGTCAAGCAAGGTGGTGGCGCGCGCGGGCGCCGGCCGCGAGAGCACCTTTTCGCGAGGGGCCTGATCGAGGCTTGACTGGCCCGGTACCGCGAGTTCGAGCAAGCGCTCATGTGCCCAGAGGTCTTCGGCGGCACGACCGGCTGCAGTAGCGATGTCGTCGGTTGCGCCGCGTTCGACCGGCAACACCGCGGCGACCGCGAGGTCCGCCGGGGGGCTGACGCCCAGGGCCGCGTTCAGAGCATCGTCGGCTCCGGTGACGAGCCAGCGCGCGCTGGCACTCACCTGTGCACGCGCACCCGCGCTG